>DATBBY010000051.1:0-28859 GCA_036270765.1 Candidatus Acidiferrum sp. | reverse complement strand
TTCTGGCGAATCAGCTCAAACAAATAATCGCGCGCCGCCTGCGCGAATTTCGGACTCATGAAAACGTCATGGTGGATGTTATCCACTCCAATGGATAACGATCCCATTGGTATGGTGACGTTGTATCTTTTGAGTTCCGTTCGCGCCGCTTCCGTCGCACTGGGCATCAGTGACAGGTTTGCCATGCACTCCCACCAGAAGGGACTGCTTCCAGTCTAGCCCGGCGGCCCGGCACCGCAAGAATGTGGGATTTACGCGTAACCAGAGAGTTAGCTACAAATAGGCGTCAGCCTCGGGAATTACCGTCAACCGCCGCCTGTCCCCGTCCAGGTGCTCCAATCGCACCCTTATTTGGGGCCAGGGCGACGTCAGCGGGAAGCGCTCCGCCCACTCCACAATCAGCACCCCAGGGTGCTCGAAGACGTCTTCCATTCCCAGTGTTTCGAAGTCGTGAAAATTCTCAATGCGGTAGAGGTCCACGTGATGCACCTTGTGGGAGAAACGCTGGGAATCCCCGTAGACGTGGACCAAAGTGAATGTCGGACTGGTGACTTCCTCTTCAGTCGCCGCCCCCAGTCCAGAAACAATGCCCTTCGTCAGCGTCGTTTTCCCGCTGCCGAGTTCGCCGGAAAGCAGCACCACGATCGGAGGCTTCAATCGCGCGGCAAATTGGCGCCCCCAATTGGTCGTCTCCTCCGCGGAGCGCGTAATCACTTCTTCAGCCAATCTTTTGCAGCTCCTGCAGAAGATTTATACGCGCTTCAGGAATCAAGGAAATCACATCATCGGCAATCAACCCCGACGCATCCATTCTGGTCAAGCCAATGTCCGCAGCCAGCCCGTGCAGATACACGCCTAGCGCCAGCACCCTTAGCCAGTCGCCGGTTTTGAACTGAGCAGTAAGCGCCGCCAATAGTCCCGTGAGCACGTCCCCAGTGCCGCCTTTTGCCAGTCCGGCATTCCCGGTGGTATTTACAAAGATAGCTCCGTCGGGTGCGGCAATCAGGGTATGAAAGCCTTTCAAAATCACGTGCGCGTTCCATCGCCTGGCCGCTTCACGCGCAGCCTTCAACCGCTTACCTTGAACTTCGCGTATCGATTTACCCAGAAGCCGCGCCATCTCACCGGGATGAGGCGTAATCGCCAAGAATTTGCTCTTCCTCTTCCGCAACTCGTCGGCACGCCCGTCAAAGGCATTTAACCCATCGGCGTCCAGAATTACTGGGAGGTCCGCGGTGCGCACCATCGTTCGAATGCATTGCTCCGTTTGCGGTTCAGTTCCCAATCCCGGACCGATCGCCAGGACACTCTTGCCTTTCTCGATTTTCTTCCATCGACCGCCTTGTATATTTTTTAGCGCGATAGTTCCGGCGCGAGTCGCTTGGAGCGGCACGGACATATATTCCGGTTGCGCCGCTGCCACAACCGGCAGAACCACTACAGGCGTAGCAATTGTTACCAATCCCGCGCCTGCGCGCACCGCCATGCGACCAGCAAGCACTGCAGCTCCGCTCTTCCCCAGCGCTCCGGCCACTAACAGCACATGACCAAACGTTCCCTTGTTCGAATCCGCCGGTCGCAACAGTGGCAGCCCTGCGAATTCCTCAGCCGAAGCCCATCGCAGCTCGCTATGTCCAAGCTCTTCTACCAATTCCGCCGGCGAACCGATTTGCCGTACCTCCAAGGCTCCAGTGCACGATGCGTCAGCGCTGATCAGTTGCCCAATCTTTGGCGCCGTGAACGTCACCGTCTGGTGTGCCCGCAAAACCGGCCCTTCCGCCGCTTCTCCGTCGGAAGGCAGTCCCGAGGGCATATCCACGGCAATAATCAAGCTTGGGCGCGGCGCCGTCGCGTTCTGCGAAAATTCATTTACCGCTGAAATAGCGTTGGCCGTCAGCCCGGTGACCGCCCCGCGCAATCCAGTCCCGAGCAACGCATCGACAATCACGTCGGAGCTCCCGATCGTACCCGTAACTTTTTGCCACTCATTCTCGCTGCCTACCACGTCGAGTGCCCCGCCGGTACTCCGCCAGCGCTGAAAATTTTCGCGCGCATCGCCGGTCAATTTCGCGGGATCCCCAAAAAAATAAACCTTCGGCTCGATGCCTGTTACTTTCAAATGACGAGCCACCACCAACCCGTCCCCGCCGTTGTTTCCTTTCCCGCACAAGATCGAAATCTTCAAATCCTGCCGCAATTCCGGCGAACACCGCCCTCCAAGCCATCGCAGTATTGCGTCACATACCTGCTGCCCTGCTGACTCCATCAGTTGTAATCCGGGAATGCCAAAGCGCGCCGTGGTCTGTCGGTCGACCTCGCGCATTTCCGCTGCGGTAAGTGCTTTCATGATTGATTTACTTCGTTACGGCTAGAGCATCCACCCGCCGCTGACGTTCATCACCTGTCCAGTGACGTATTCAGCTTCCTCGGAAGCAAAGAACGCCACGGTCGCGGCCACGTCTTCCACCGTGGGCGGGCGGCCGATGGGAAACCGCGCGTCCCGCATGCTGCGCGCCTCGCTCAGCGTCAATTCATTCTCGTCAATACTGGATGGATTCACCACATTAACCGTAATCCCGTTTTTCGCTTCTTCCAGGGCCAGGGAACGCGACAACGCCACCACTGCCGCCTTGGCCGCCGCATACGCGGAAATTTTCGCCTGCCCGAAGGCTCGCTCCGCTCCTACCGCGCCCAGATTAATAATTCGCCCCCAGCGCCCCTTGCGCATGTGCGGCAGCACCGCCCGGCATACATAAAGCCCCGTAAACAAATTGGAAGAAAAAATCCCGTGCCAATCTTCCAGCGAACTTTCCGATACCGTGCCCCAGCGAAAATCCCCCACGTTATTTACCACGATGTCCAGCCGCCCAAAACGCTCAACCACGGTCTTCACCAATTGCCCCGCACGCGCCGGATCGGAAATATCCGTCTCCACCGCGACGCATTCCACACCCACCGCTTGGATTTGTCGCAAGGTTTGCTGCGCGGCCGCCTTGTTCGAACGATATGCGATAGCCACTCGCGCGCCATCCTGCCCCAGCCGCGTCGCGATTCCGCGCCCGATCCCGCGGCTTCCCCCAGTTACCAGCGCCACTCGATTGCGAAGCGACATTCTTCTCCCACGCCCACGAATTTCGAAAGCTAGTCAGTATAGCCCACGTCCCAGAAATTTCGGCGCCAAACGTGTCGTTTTCCCCGTCCATCGCATCAATACCGGCAGCACGGCTTATCTTCGCAGTTGAGATATGAACCGGGTCTTGCGGGCGGCCAACTGCCTGCACCGAGGCACTATGATGGCCGCGCGACAAGTGGTAAACTCCCGCGCAATAGTATTCGACTTTGATAGTGTTCAAAAGTCGTTCCTGACAGTGGCTCGGGTTTGATCTGCGAATTGGATAACGCGTCCGCGGATGTCCGGCGCCCGGCAGGAGGCCCGAGTTTCTCGAATTGGTGAAGTTACCCGCGTGCTCGTGGCGCTTCCTGAAGACGTCGGATTTGTGTGATGAAGGAGAAGATATGAAGCGAAGGAAATTTTTGGTCTCAATCGCGATGACCGCGGCATTCGCCGGACTTTCGGTTTGCGGTGCTAAGGCACAGCAGAGTTCAAAACCCGTCACCGATGTTATCGCGATTACCGGTCTCCCCGGCGTCAAAGACAACGCCAAAGGTGCCCTAACAGTCGAGAACGGAAAGCTGCATTTCAGTTATGGCAAGAAAAGCTCCGAGGTGAACGCAGCCAGCATTGAAGACGTGGTCACCGGCGAAGACACCCAAGCTGCAGTGGGAAAGACCGTGAGTAACCTCAGCATGGTCGCGCCCTATGGATCGGGGCGCTTTCTGGCATTGTTTCGCACCAAGTTCGACACTCTGACGCTTCAATATCGTGATGAGAATGGCGCGTTGCACGGCGTCATCTTTGCATTGCCGACCGCCGGCGCGGAGCCCATTAAGAAAGAACTGCTGGCTCAAGGAGCGCACACCACGGTGGTGGAAGAGCGAGCAGCAGCAACGAATTCATCGAGCAAGGAGCCAAAACAATGAAGTTCTATTCGAGTGCAATTTTGTGGTCAGCGGTCGTGGCTGTGGCTTTCGCTGCGTCTCCTTTGTCGGCTCAGCCAGTCAAAGCCAAGGCCTCGGCAATTCAAGTAGAAATGATTCACTCGGATGAGATCAAGCTGCCCGCCGAATTCCAGATTTCACTTTACGAGAATTTGATCCGTCAGCTCGAGAAGCAAGGCGGCTTTGAGCATGTGTATCGCGATGGCGACCGCAGAGCCAAGGACGCTGCTGATCTTGTCGTTCTGCACGGCACGGTTCGCGGTTTCAAGGCAGGCAGCGAGCGCACCCGACGGGTCACCACGGTTGCCGGGGCGACTTCCGTCACTATTCACTGCGAATTCAAGAACGCCGATGGAAAAGTTCTGCTGGAACAAGATGTAAATGGCAAGGTGCGATTTTTTGGAGGGAATCTGCGAGCGACTTACGACTTCGCGAAGAAGACTGCTCGCGTAGCTCACGACAACTTCAGCTCTTCCGAACACAAATCGTGACAGGAAGTCTCTTGAGTCTCGAGCTGACCTCGGGATAGCGTCTGAGAATGAACTAAATTCTAGACAATGGTTAGACGGAGGGTGTCCCACGCTCGATTTTCAAGTGTGGGCCCTGAGGTTAGGTCGTGACAATTAAAACTAAGCACATCTTCAGCTGTTGAGTGTTTCTGCTACTTCAGCCGTGCCACAATCACGGTCATATCATCCGCCTGTTCGGCACTCCCGGCCCACTCTTCCGCCGCGGTCATCAACGATAGCGCCACACTGCTCGGAGGCGACGCCTGTACGCGCACCGCCGCCTCTTGCAACCGTCGAATTCCAAACTCTTCGCCATACACGTTTTCCGGCTCTACCAGTCCATCACTGTAGCCAACCAGCATCGCATCGCGCGGTACCATCAGCGAATTTTCTTCGTATGTGCAGTCCTCGTACACCCCCAATACCATGCCCCCTTTATCGAGGCGCACCGCATGGTTCTGGCTCAGCAAAAACGACGGCAGATGCCCGGCATTCGTGTAACGCAGCGTCCGCGTCGCACTGTCATATACGCAGATAAAAAACGTAGCGAAGCGATCGTCCGCGGTATTTCGTACCAGATGCTTGTTCAACCGCGAAACCAACTCATCCGTTCCCAGATGTTCGCTGCCGCCCATCAGCAATTGACTGCGCAACGCCGCCTGCAAGCTGGCCATCAACAACGCCGCCGAAATTCCCTTACCGGAAATGTCCGCAATCGCCACCGCAATATGCGTCGGCGTTAGTTGAATAAAATCATAATAATCGCCGCTGACCGAACGTGCCGCCTTGCATATCGCCTCCACTTCCACTCCCGGCACCGACGGCAGGCGCTTCGGAAACAACTGGTCCTGCACTTCGCGCGCGATGGAAATCTCATTCTCCAACCGCTGCCGTTGTTTTTGTTCCTCGATTAACCCGCTGATCGACCCAGTCATCAAATTAAACGATTCACCAAGCACGCCCAATTGGTCGCGGCGGTCCACCCGCACTCGATGCGTCAAATCGCCGGACTGCACATATTGCGTCGCCTGGTATAGGTCGGCGATGGCCGTGGTAATCGTGCGGGTCATGCTGATCCCGGTAATCAACGCCGCGAGCTCGATAAGCAGGAACACCACGCCGACAATAATAAACAGCAGCAGGTACGAATCCCGCAGCTCGCCCAACGAATTAAAGATCCGCGCGCTCAAACGCGACGGTCGAGCATTGGTGACCGCCAAAACCGGCCGGTTATGCTCCACCCCGCCATCACGCCCAACATAAACGGAATTAAGCCTCGACACTACGCTGACGGCCGGATCAATCCAAAAACCTTGTGGTTGCAACACTCGCGCCTTAGCATTTATGGGCTTGCCAGCCGCATACTTATCGTCTGCCGACCGGTAAATCGCGGTCTCTTTATCTCCAGCTGAAATTTTCCGCATTGGATTTAATTGGATCGCGCCCACATCCGGCGCGATTTCGGAAAGCAGTTCGGGCGTAACCGGAACGCGCAACTGCACCACTCTAACGTGGTCCTTTCCGTGAATCGCCCGAAGGCTCATCAGCGACAGTTTGTCTTCTTCCTGTATTAAGCCTGCGAACGCGTCAGCTCCCTTCGCCACCTTATGCAGTAACGTCGGGTCATCCGAAAATGTGATCGACAGTTCGGGCAGTTCGCGGTCGTGCACCGCTTTCGATTGCGCCGCCAAAATGGTCTCAAACTCTTCTTCGCTGCTTCCTCTGGTTGCCGGTCCGTGCGCCGCGGCGATGTGCTCAGCCATATCCGCGAGGCTATTAATGCGCACCTGGATATCTTCATAGAGCAGGTATGCGCCCAACTGCGAATACAAAATCCGTCCCGCAAGCGTAACCAACGTCACGATCAGCAAAATGGGAACCAAAGCGATAAACAGGTAAGCCACGATCAAGCGGTTGCGCCAACTCCACAACAGTCGCGACCGCCACCACCCGATCATGCGAAAGAGCAGATAAAACAGACAGAGAACAGCCAAAAATTTTACAAAATTGGCAATACCGCCGCCGAGTTCCGCAACGAGAGCTACTACGCCCAATGCAAAAATCACCAGCGCGACGATGTCAAAGCCGGACAGCCGACGCCAAAACGATTGCAAACTGGAAGAGAGTGGATTCATCGGCAATTAGACCAACACTTTACCTGACTTTTGCGCGCCACGGATTACAGACGGCTGAGATAGCGAGCCCGTTTTGGATTACTTCGGAGTTTCTTACTGAGGACGGGTCCGTTGACGCTCTAAGGATTGGGCACTTCTGCTCGCTTTGGATTACTCACCCGGCTGTGGTGCCGGCTGTATGTAAAATAAATCACTAACCCAATCACCAGCCACACGACCAGCCGTGCCCAGTTCACCCAGCCCAGCTTGTACATCATGTAGCCATTAAACAGAATCCCCAGAATCGGTACCACCGGCACCCACGGCGTTCGAAATGGCCGCGACTGCTCTGGATTTGTCCGCCGCAACACCATCACCGCAATACACACAATCACAAACGCCAACAGCGTTCCGATATTCACCATTCTCCCAATATCGTCAATCGGCGTGATACTCCCCACGATCGCCGCCAGCAATCCCACCAGAATGGTGTTCTTGTAAGGCGTCCTGTACTTCGGATGCACCGCTGCGAAAAACTTTTTTGGCAGCAGTCCGTCGTTGGCCATCGAATACAGGACGCGCGTCTGCCCCAGCAACATCACCAGCATCACGCTCGTCAATCCCGCCAGCGCTCCCAACGTAATAATGTGTGACGCAGTACTCAGTCCTCGGTCCAGAAACGCCCGTGCCACCGGTGCTTCAATGTTGATGTCCTGCCAATGCACCATCCCCGTCAGCACCCCGGCCACTGCTATATAAAGGAACGTACACACCAACAATGAAGCGATAATTCCGATCGGCAAATCCCGTTGCGGGTTTTTCGCCTCCTGCGCCGTCGTGGACACCGCGTCAAATCCGATATACGCAAAAAAGATGTACGCCGCTCCCGCCCCGATTCCGCCGAATCCCATCGGCGCGAAACTGTGCCAATCAGTCCCCCAATTCCCCGTGGACACATAGTGCGAACCCAGCCCGATAACGAACAACACCACCGCGACCTTGATCACCACGATGGCCGCGTTGAACCGCGCGCTCTCCTTGATCCCCACCACAAGGACGGCGGTAATCACCATCGCGATGATAAACGCCGGCAAATTAAACCCAATCTCCATCCCCGCGATCCGCGGCGCATTCAAAAGGTCATGAGCCCGTTGCAACAAATCGGGCGATTGCGCCGCCATAATCGCGGCTATCTTATCCAGAAACGCTTGTGTTCCCGGCACCAGCGTCGGATCGCTGCTCAGCGCTGTCTGTCGCGCCACAATTTTTTCCGCTGTACTCAGTGCCGTCCAGTGATCGTATGCCAGCCACAGCGGCATCTTGACGTGAAACATATTCAACAACTCAATGAAGTGGTTCGACCATCCCGACGAGACTGTGCTCGCGCCCATCGCATATTCCAACGTGAGGTCCCATCCAATAATCCACGCAATCAACTCGCCCAATGTCGCGTACGCATACGTGTAGGCGCTTCCCGCCAACGGAATCATCGCCGCGAATTCTGCGTAACACAGCGCCGCAAACGCGCATCCCAATCCGGAAAGCACGAAAGAAAGCATCAGTCCCGGTCCCGCGTAATGCGCACCTAGTCCGACCATCACAAAGATGCCCGCGCCGATCACCGCTCCCACTCCGAGAGCCGTCAGTTGAAAAGGCCCGAGCGTTCTTTTCAAGCTGTGGGTACCCGCCTCTTCGGCTTCCGCCATCAGCATGCTCATCGATTTTTTTGCAAATAACGGGTTACCCATGCAAAGAGTCTCCTGGAGAGGTCATCCCCACCTCCGTCCAATTGGATAAAGCTGTGACATTGTAGGTTGCTCACACACCTTTTGCCCTACCATAAAATTCTTCGCGAATAAAATCTTGGGTAGCCCGAGAACCATTTCTGCGCGGTGGGTCATCAGGCGCATACTTCGAAAAATCACTCCGCCACCCGCTGCCCTCGTCCACGCCGCGACCACACGAGGTAAACTGGTACTCCCAGCAGCACAATCAACAATCCCGGCCAAGTGGTCTGCGTCTTATACAAAAGCAGAACAAACATGATTGCCGAAGCCGCCACAATATAAAGCAACGGCACGAACGGATACCCGAACGCTCGGTAAGGCCGTTCAGCATCAGGCCGTTTCCCGCGCAAAACGAATATCCCCGCGATGGTCAGGGCATAAAAAATGAGCACCGAGAAAACCACGTAGTCGAGCAGGTCGCTGTACAAATTCCCGTACGTGATTGTTCCAGCCGCATCCACGTGGCGCGTACGCAAAAGAATCAACACAATAATCCACACGCATTGATAAATCAGGGCTACTGCTGGAACCCCGCGCTTATTCAAAGTTCCGGTCGCCCGAAAAAATAACCCGTCCTTGGCCATTGCGTATGAAACGCGCGCGCCCGCCAGAATCAAGCCGTTGTTGCAACCAAAGGTGGAAATAATAATGGCCACCGCCATGATCGACGCGCCAATAGGGCCAACCACGGCATTCAGCGCGGCCGATGCCACGCGGTCATCGGGTGCATGTTGAATGCCAGCCAAAGGCAGCGCACACAAATATGCCAGGTTCGCCAGCACGTACAACGTAATGACAATCATGGTTCCAAACGCCATCGACAGCGCCACATCTCGCTTGGGATTCTTTACTTCCGCCGCCGTGAACCCAATGTTGTTCCAGGCATCCGCGGAAAATAGTGACCCTACCTGCGCTACTCCAAATGCGACAAACAATCCAAATGCCCCGCTCGCCGCCGTTATGGTCGGCACAAAACTACGCAGAAAGTCCGCGCCAGGCTCAATTGGCTCCGCCCCGCGAATGGACCAAAAGTGCGAAAAATTGTCGCTGACGGCCGCCGCGTTACGCCCCACAAAGACGCAAAGCACAATCAGCCCCAGCAGCGAAAGCGTCTTCGCGCTGGTAAAAATATTCTGGATGATTTTGCCCAGCTGCACTCCCAGGGTATTCAGAAACGTCAAAAAAATGATCATCAGCACGGCCACCAATTGCTGCACTGACAAGCTGATGGCGTATTTCGAAGATATGGCGAGCGGATGCACCACCCACGCCTGCGGTGAAATTGCCGGGGCCAAGACGCCCAAGTACCGCGCAAATCCTATAGCTACCGCGGCGATCGTGCCTGTCTGGATCACCAGAAATAGTGTCCAGCCATAAAGAAAACCCCACAGCGGCGAGTACGCTTCGCGCAGATAAATATACTGTCCACCGGCATGCGGGAAGAGCGCCGCCAGCTCCCCATAAGAAAGCGCCGCGGAAATAGTCAGCAACCCGGTGATAATCCACGCGAAAAGCAGCCCGCCGGCGGACCCCGTCTGCCTGGAAATATCGGCAGCGACAATGAAAATTCCGGACCCAATCATCGACCCCACAACGATCATCGTGCCGTCAAACAACCCGATGGCGCGTACGAACCCACCTTCGCTGCGCGCCACACTTGATGTCGTCGCCGGTTTGATTTCTGCGCTATCGATCATTCTTCACCGCGATTCACGAACCCCCCTGTTCCAGCAAATCCACATACTGCCGCGCCCGCTTACCAACATTTTCCGCGCCCAAAATATCCCCGATGATCGCGACCGAATCCGCTCCTGCCTCGATCACTTCGGCCGCTTGTTCTAGCGTAATCCCTCCAATGGCGACGATGGGTTTATCTGTCATTGCGCGTGCTTCCCTTACAAACCCCACGCCAACAACCGGATCGGGATTCTCTTTCGAGCCCGTGGCAAAAATCGGTCCTACCGCGATGTACTCCGCCGAGGTTTCCAGCGCGCTACGAAATTGCCCTGGATTGTGCGTAGAAATCCCCACCCATTTCCCTTCGCCCATCACTTGGCGTGCCTGCTCCACGCCTAAATCGTCCTGTCCCACATGCACGCCTCCCGCGCCCGCAAGCGCGGCGACATCCACGCGGTCATTCACAATAAATTGCACTCCCAGGGGATTCAGATATTCGGCGAGCTCACTAGAAGTCTCGAACAATTCGCGCCCCGAAGCACGCTTGTTCCGGTATTGGATCAAACGCACGCCGGCGTCAATCAGGCTCTTTGCGCATTCCTTAGCGGGAATCCTCAACAATGCTGCGTCTAATATCACATACAATCGCGGCAGAACAAGGCGGATCGGCACCTATTTTCCGTTAGTCCCCAACAATCGATCGATAAAATGCGTATCAAAGCGCCCTGCCGCAAAATCCGGGTCCGCAAGAATTCGCCGGTGCAATGGAATAGAAGTTCTGATGCCCTCAATCACGAACATCTCCAGGGCGCGTTTCATGCGGCCAATGGCTTCCCCGCGATCGCGTCCCTTCACGATCAACTTCGCAATCATGGAGTCGTAATACGGAGGAATCACTGCGTCAGCATGCGCTGCAGAATCCACACGCACTCCTGTTCCGCCTGGCGCCTGAAACGTCGTAATGCGTCCCGCGGAAGGGACAAACGTCTCCGGGTCTTCCGCATTAATGCGGCACTCAATCGCATGCCCGGAAAAATGAATCTCCCCAGTCGCATCGTGCAAGTGCTCGCCGGCGGCAATTCGAATCTGCGCTTTGATCAGGTCCACTCCGGTAACCAGTTCGGTCACCGGATGCTCGACCTGAATGCGCGTATTCATCTCGATAAAGTAGATGGAACCATCTTGATCCATCAGAAATTCCACTGTTCCGGCGTTGGTATACCCAATCTTGCTCAAGGCCTTGACGACTTTGGCGCCCAGATCTTTGCGTTGTTTGGGATCAATTGCCGGCGATGGCGACTCCTCCACTAATTTCTGGTGCCGCCGCTGAATACTGCACTCCCGTTCACCCAGATGAATAATCTGCCCGTGCTGATCGCCGAGCACCTGGTACTCGATATGCCGCGGGTGCTCAATAAATTTTTCCCCATACATATCGGGGTTGCCAAAAGCTTGCTGCGCTTCGCTGCTCGCGGCCTGATACGAGGCCAGCAAATCTTCCACGCGGCGGACAATGCGCATCCCACGCCCGCCACCGCCTGCCGAAGCCTTTAAAATCAGCGGGTAGCCGATTTTTTCCGCCGTAGCAGCAAGCCCTTCCTCACCTTGAATAATTCCGTCGCTGCCTGGGACCGTCACCAATCCCGCCGCGCGAACTTCCCGCCGCGCGCGGTCCTTGTCGCCCATCATCTCGATGATTTCCGGCGTCGGCCCGATAAAGGTGATTTCCGAGGCCTCGCAGACCTTCGCGAAATTGGCATTTTCAGAAAGAAACCCGTAGCCCGGATGAATGGCATCCGTGTTGGTAATTTCCGCCGCGCTGATCACCTGGGGTATGTTCAGGTAACTCTCGCTGCTGCGTGCCGGCCCAATGCACACCGCTTCGTCCGCGAAGCGCACATGCAGCGAATTGCGGTCCGCTTCGCTATACACCGCCACTGTGGAAATACCCAATTCCTTGCAGGCGCAGATTACCCGCAGGGCGATTTCCCCTCGATTAGCTACAAGGATTTTTTGGAACATAGCTCTGGGATGCGGCTATTTCTTCCTGCCCGGCCGGATGCCAAACAAGGGCTGGCCATACTCCACCGGCTGCCCGTTTTCGACATATACGCGTATGACCTCGCCGCTGGCGTCTGACTCAATTTCATTCATCAATTTCATGGCTTCCACGATGCACAGCGTCTGCCCGCTTTCGACCTGTGACCCAACCTTCACAAAAGCTTCCGCCCCCGGACTCGGAGCGCCATAAAACGTACCCACGATGGGAGATTTGATCAGGTGTAAATCTTCGCTGCCTCGTCCATCTCCACTTCCCGAGGAGGATTGAGAACTGGAACTGGCGGATGTGTTCGACCCACCGCCCTCGACGATAATCTCAGGAGCATATCCGCTCCGTGACTGCTGCACCACCACGCCGGACGATGGCTTGCGCAAACGGATACGCAGGTCCCCCCGTGAGTATTCAAACTCTTCCAGGTTATGCTCGGTCATGAACTGCAACAGCTGCTCGATTTGCTTCAATTCGGGGGTGGCGAAGCTGTCAGAAGTGGGCCGATTGGATGCTTTTTTCGAAGTCTTTTTGCGCGTCATGCCTATCGTCAAATTTCTATGAGATCCCGCGTAATGCGGGTCAATACTTCTATCCTATCAGCGTGCACCGCGACGTCATCCTCGATGCGTATGCCGCCCACGCCCTCGATATAGATTCCCGGTTCAATGGTTACCACGTTCCCCGCTTCGAGCCGCTTCTTTTGTCCACGCGCGATGCGTGGATCTTCGTGAACCTCTAAACCTAGCCCATGCCCGGTGCTATGCACAAAATATTTGCCCAATCCCTGCCGCTCTAGTACTTGCCTTGCTGCCGCGTCTACGTCCCCACACAGGACGCCGTTCTTTACCGCCGCAATCGCCGCAACTTGAGCGTCCTGGACAGCCTTATACCATTGCCGGACACGCTCCGGAGCTTTCCCAAAATAAAATGTGCGTGTGATGTCGCTGCAATAGTGCGCGAGTATAACACCCAGGTCCAGCACTACAAACTCATTTTTCTTCAATCGCTTGGCGATTGGACGCGCATGCGGAAGAGCGGCCCGTTCCCCAAAAGCCACGATCGTTTCGAACGCCGCTCCCGATGCGCCCCTCTTCCGCATTTGGTATTCAATCTCCGCGGCGACCTCAAATTCTCGCACCCCTGCCTTCAGCAGCGGTATGGCTTCTTCCATCACCCGGCCGGCCAAGATGGCCGCCCTGCGCATCACTGCTAACTCGTGCGGGTCTTTGCGCATCCGCAAGGACGCAACCAGGCCATTGGAGGGCTTCCACCTGCAACCCCTTCCCGCAGCTTTCCGCAACATTCCATACTGGCTCACGGATAGCTGTGTTGCCTCGAATCCCACGCTCTTTGCTTTGCTGCCGCTCAGAAATTCCCCGGTGGACTCGGACAGCGAACCCTTTTGCTGCACCACAGCGACGCCGCTCGTCTCCGCTTTGGCTTGTCCTACGAATCTACCGTCCGTGATAAGCGTGATCCCTCGCCGCGAAACCACCAGCGCGCCTGAATCCCCCGTAAATCCCGTCAGGTAATACCAATCTGCAGGGTGCGTGACTACCAGGCTGTCGATTTGTTGCGCCTCGAATTTCTGGACCAGCGCGCTCCGTCTTTCTGGAAACCTTGTATTCATAAAAACGAATCGAGGAGACCGTGGTCTCCTCGATGTACTCCCTTTGGGAAGGTGTCCTTGGCCCGGTTGAATTTAGTCAGCTCTATTGAGCCAACCTGACCCAGATAATTTGCTCGAGAGCATTGGTCAGGCGATTATCCAGGTATGATGCGCGGCGTCAGGAAGAACAGCAATTCCTGCGACGACACCGTTACGTTAGTACGTTTGAACAGGTTTCCGATCAACGGAATACTGCCCGCTATGGGCACCTGCGTGATGTCCACGCGCTGGTTGGTGATAATGATTCCTCCGATGACCACCGTGCCACCGTCGGCAACAGTCACCTTGGTTTCCGCCGATTGCGTGTCCAGCGCAGGAACTCCCTGCACCCGTGGAATACCGGGGTCTATTGAGGTGTTTTCCACCAGCACGTCCATAAACACCGTGCCTTCGGCCGTTATCTGCGGCGTGACTTCCAGTTTCAGCACCGCGTCAATGAACTGCACCGATATTGTGTTGTTAATGGTCGTCTGTATGGGAATCTTGGTTCCCTGTTTGATGACCGCTTTTTCGTTGTTCTGCGTGATGACCTTCGGTTTCGAGAGCAGCTTGCCTACGCCCTTGGCTTCCGCCGCGGTGATAAAGAAGTCTATGGCGAAGTTAGGCGAACGATGAGAGAAGCCGATTCCACTGGTCGGGGTTCCCGCGCTTAGCGACGTAACCAGCGGAATACCGGAAGTGATGCCGTTGCCCGACGCGGAGCCTGTGCCGATCGAGACAGGCGACGGCGGGATGCCTGGGCCGGTGGTCACACCGCTACCACCCACCGCCGGTGTACCACTAAAGAGCGAACGCCCGCTCGTCGTGGATCCTGCGAAACCGAGTTCCGTGCCGATATCCTGCGCAAAGGAACGCGAAGCGGATACCACTCGAGCTTCAATCTCCACCTGCTGCGATTTGCGGTCCAGTTGCCGGATCAAATTGTCGATTGTTGGAATGACGGATGGAATGTCGCGAATAATCAGTTGGTTTGAGCGGTCATCGGAAAGAATATCTCCCCGCGCGCTCAGGAACTTCTTAAGCGTATCTTTCATTGTCGCGGCTTTGCCATAACTAAGCACGCGCGTCACTGTGACTGGAGCTACTGCTTCGGCCTGCGCCTTTTCCAGGTCTCGCTCTGTCTCCGCTTCTTTCTTTAAGGTGTCGCGCGTAGCGATGCGCAATACGTTGCCATTCAATTGTTTGTCGAGTCCATTATTTTGCAGCACGATGTCCAGTGCCTGGTCCCACGGAACTTCATCCAACACGATCGTCAACGTGCCCTTGACCGCCGGGTCCAGCACCACATTCAATCCGCTGATTTCGTGAATAAGCCGGAAGAAATCCCGCAAGTCCACATCCTTCAAGTTGACTGAAATCGGCTCACCCGTGTATCGACCGGCAGGCGCCGCCATCGGAGAAACCTGCATCGATTGCGCCATCGTTCCCGCGGCAGTGTTGGCCTGTTGGGCAGCTTGTTGCGCAGCCTGAGCCCCGTTCGTGGTCGGCCGCGACGCTTCGCTCTTCCCGCCAAATGAAGCGAGCTTGATTGAGGGCTGGGTAAGTTCGCCTGGCAATGCAAACCGAGGAGAGCTAATTGCTGACCTCTTGGTGTTATTCGCGCTCAACGTCCGTTTCGCAGTAAAGCTGGACGAATTGCTCTTCGAATTGCTTGCTGCGGTCCCGTTGGAAGTACCTGACGCTTCGTTGAAAAGTACGACCACCGCCCCGCCGTCATGCGAAAGCTGGAAATGCGACGCCTCCGTCAGATCGATTACCACGCGCACCATGTCGTCGCGAAATTGTCCCAGCCGTACTCCCAATATCGGAGCCGTGGCGCCGGAGATCACCGTTTTCTGTGAGCCGAGCCTAGCGCCGCTGAAGTCCAACACTAGCCGCTCAGGATTTTGCAAACGCGCTGCGCGGGCTTGCAGCTTTCCTTCGCCCTCCACTCGCACGCTGGCTCGCTGCGATGCGCTTTGCAGGATGGCAACGCTGGAGATCACTGTCGGCGTGGTCATCACCCCGGCGCCTTCCTGCGCGCGCACAGGCATCACCATCGTGCCCACGGCCAAGCTCGCGAGGATCATGAAACCAGACCGTAACACCGGCCAATTCGTCTTCATTGCTCTTCTCCTGCAGTCGAGTAAATTCTCTTATTCACTGAGCGTTCCACTGGTTTGCCAAACGCGTCTTTGCCGGTTTCATGGAACGACACACCGTCCATCGCAATCTTGTCCACGCGTCCGTCGTACAGCTGATCCCCTTCGTGCAAGAAGTACGTACGCTGTTGAGGATTGCTGACCACCGCAATCATGCCGTTAGGTCCGTGGACAATCCCGTCTATCCTTAGCGTGCTTACTTGCAGTCCGCCCTTCCCGGGAGGAAGATTTTTCGCGTCTCCCCCTGCTTTTTGCCGTGACAGCAGGGACTCAAACGGATCCCGTCGCGCAATCCGGGCTTGCTCGGGTGTAGAGCTCCCGGCGGCACCTTCGGTAGAATTGGTCGCCGCGTGCTTCTTCGCCACCGGCTTTGCTGCAGGTTTTGCAGCAAGGCTTGCCCCAGGTTTTGCGACAGGGTTTGACGCTGGCGTCCTCGCCGGGCGTGCAGCAGCCGGTTTCGGCGCGGGCGCTTTAGTGGGCGGTTGGCCTTGCGCGTGCGAGCACGTCGCGGCCGCTGTCAGTAAAATCGCGCTTATTAGTGTGATCACTGAACGCATAGTTCGCTCATTCCCGCTCAGGGCTTTCCAGCCGCTGCAGGCTGAGTTTTGGCTCCAGTTGCGGGAGTTGCACTCGCGTCAGCAGGCTTGGTGAAGAAGGTTGTAGCCGTAAATATCGCGGACACCGTCGTTCCCGGACGCAACGGGTATTTCGTTCCGCTGGCTTTCTCTGGATCATCAAATTTCAAATCCCCCACGTTGATGATTCGTGACAACCGGCTCATGCGTCCGAAAAAATCCAGCAGGTTGAAATATGGCCCGTCCGCTTGCAACTCGAACGGCATCTCGTAGTGAAATTCGCGGGGCACCACCGCTTGGGCCGTGAATCGCCGAATGGTCACGTTGGAAGCTGCAGCCGCACCCTGTACCAGCCGTATGAACTCATCCACTTCTTTCTCTTCCGGGACGATGGCCTTCAACGTCTCCAGTTGCTTTGAAAGCGCGTCCATCTGTTGTTTCAATTCGCCGTAGCGCTGTTTGTAAACCTGCAATTGCGTCACTTCATCGCTCAGAGTCTTTCGCTGGTTTACCGCCTTGTCCACCGCGCTGCGCTCCTGAGCCACTGGAGAAAACGGCAGATATACCCCGATCAGCACGATGACCACCGCAAGTGCTGCGGCAACCAGCGCCTGCACGATCACAGACATGTCGCGTAATGGATTCTCCATCGCTTACCCTTTCCTCGCGGGTGGCGCCACTGGTGCCGGCGCACTCGCCGGCTTGCTCTGCGCCGCTTGCGGCGGAGTAATTTCAGCGGAAATCTCAAACGTGTACGTTTGTACGGCGGTGTTTCTGTCGTCCTGCTTCGATTCTTTGATTTCCACTTTTTGGAAATACCCCGATCGCTTCAAAGCAGTGATGAAATTTGCCACCGCATTGATCGAAGCCGACGAACCCAGCAACGTCAGGTTGTTGCCCTTGCGCGTTACATTCGTCAGCCACAGGTTTTCTGTTCGCGAAACGGTGTTCGCCACCATGTCCAGCAATTCCTGCCCGCCGGTGCGATCCCGCTGCAACTGCTCGATGGTCGAAACCCGCTGCTGCAAAACGCCCTTCTGTTTCTGGAAAGAGTCCACCTGCTGTTTGATTTGTTCCAGCTGTGTTTTTTCCGCGCTCAATTGCGCGATCCGGGTGTTCTCTTCATTCACCTGTTTCTGCCAGGTCAAATACAGAAAAGTAAGGAACGCCAGTCCGAGCACCACGCCCGAAAACAGGAAGATCGCTGGCATCGCTGACCCGGTATCCACCGCCATTTGCCGGCGTCCCGCCTTCGGTCTGGTTTGTCCGAGAAGATTTATTCGAATCATGGCTAGTCGAAGCTCCTCAGCGCGAGACCCACGGCGATGGCCAGTCGCGGTGCCAGTGCGCGAATCTGATCGTCACTGTGCCGGCTCGGATTGATGACCACTTTCCGGAATGGATTTAACTCTTCCACCGGCATCGCGAACTCTTCGCGCAACAAATCGACCAGCCCCGGCACTCTTGCGGTGCCGCCCGCCACCACGATGCGCTGGATGTTTTCGCCGCTCGCAGTGGCCCGGAAAAAGTCAAAGGTCTTCTGAATCTCCAGCGTCAAAATGTCTGACACGCTGCGCAAAATCTGCTGTTTCTGATCATCCGTTACGCTGGGCAGGTTCTCGCCCATTTTCAGTTTTTCGGCGTCTTCGAAGCTGAGGTCCAATTCCTTTTGCAACGCGTCCGTATACTGGTTGCCGCCCACGCTCACATCGCGCGTAAACAGCGGGATGCCGCCGCGAACAATGTTGATGTTCATAACGCTCGCGCCAATGTTCAGCAGCGCCACCGTTTGTCCCGCGTCCGGTTCGTAATTCATTTCAAAGCAGTTCTGCAGCCCGAAAGCATCTATATCCACGACCACCGGCGTCTTCCCGGCTTGCGCCAGCACGTTGGTGTGATTCAGAATTTTGTCCTTCTTTACCGCCACCAGCAGCACGTCCATCTGCGAATCCATCGATTCCAGCAGCTGATAACTCAGGTTCACGTCGGCGATGTCAAACGGGATATGCTGGCTGGCTTCCGACGGAATGCGGTCAAAAAGTTCCTCTTCGGTCATCAGTGGGAGCGGAACTCGTTTCACAATCACCGAGTGCCCCGAAACCGAACTGCCCACATTCTTTGTTTTTATCTTTTGTGTATCGAAAATTTTCGAAATGGCGTTGGCCACTTGGGGGGCATCCATAATTGCGCCGTCCACCACGGTATCCTGCGCCAGCGGCTCCATTCCAAAGCTCACCAGCTCATATCCTGCTTTCGTCGATTTCAGCTCTACCGCTTTGATCGAGCTGGAACCGATGTCCAGTCCAACCAACTGCCTGCCTTTTCGTCCGCCCAGTGCAAACATATTTGCGGCCTCTTTCCCTGTCCCCTGCTTAATCCCGAACTACCGGCGCCTCGCGTGCGCCTGGCTCATCTTCCGCTCCATCCAGCGGTCCAAAATCGTTTTACGAAGTTTCCATCGATTGCCGAGCTTGAATGCCGGAATTTCGCCTTCAGTGATGTAGCGATACAAGGTATCCGGAGAGATCCCCAGATACTGCGACGCCTGTCTTACGTTCATCACTTCTCGCGATTCATTCACGAGGAAAGCCACCCCGCCATCCGAACTAACACCCGAACTTAAGATCATTTTTGGAGCACTCCGCATCGCGTTACAAAATTGCCGAGTGCACTTCGTGAATTCGTTATCCCACCCCGTTGCGCACAGCGTCAAGGAATTCTCTGCCGGAGTTGTCCTAAGAATGGGGGTAGTTTCAGGTAGTTAAAGGGTATTGCAGGTATGCCATACTCTATATTGTGTTATATACGTCCTGGTACCACCATAAAAGGTATTGCACCGTGCCGTATGCCTGTTCTCGCGGACGGTTATTCTTTCACGCCAAAACCGCGCATGTTCGAAAATAAATGCAAAACAAAACGGCAAAAATTTAGTCGCCCAAATAATCCCGATTTTTTTTCAAGGCGGTGCGCTTGGCGCACAACGCTGTCACGCATTTCCGTGCTATGTTTCACGAGATTCGCCCAGTGAGGTCAGGTGCCCCTCTTCAACCGCTTAATCTGGATCGTTCTCGATAGCGTAGGCATCGGCGAACTCCCTGACGCCGCCGACTATGGTGACGTCGGTCGCAGCACCCTCGGCCACATTTCCGAATCGCGTCCCTTGAATTTATCCACGCTCGTAAGCATCGGCCTCGCCAACATCGCGCCTCTAAAAAATCTTTCGCCCGTTTCTGCGCCTTTGGCTGCCTTCGGAAAAGGCGTCACCCATTCGCCGGGCAAAGACACCACCACCGGTCACTGGGAAATGGCTGGCATCTGGCTTCCGCAAGCTTTCCCCGTGTATCCGCACGGATTCCCCTCGGAAATTATTGCCGCTTTCGAAAAACAAATCGGCCGCCAAACACTTGGCAACAAACCTGCCTCCGGCACCGAAATCATCAAGGAACTTGGCGAAGAACATGTCCGCACCGGCAAGCCCATCGTCTACACCTCAGGCGACAGCGTATTCCAGATCGCCGCCCACGAAGAGGTCATCCCCATCGCCGAGCTCTACCGTATATGCGAAATCGCTCGCAAATTACTGGACGGCCCTAACCGGGTAGGCCGAGTGATCGCCCGGCCATTCGCCGGAGCACCAGGGCATTTTGCTAGAACGCCGCGGCGTCACGACTACGCCGTTGATCCGCCCAGACCAATGCTGTTAGACGTCCTCGGCGAAAAGCGCATCCCTGTTTTTGGCATCGGCAAAATCCACGACATCTATAACGGACGCGGCGTCAACGACTACATCACCACGAAAAGCAATGCCGACGGCATGGAGAAATTAACTGAATCCATTCGTCAACGCCCCGCTGGATTGATCTTCTGCAACCTCGTCGATTTCGACATGCTCTACGGGCATCGAAAAGACGTGGAAGGTTTCGCCCAATCCCTGGAAGAATTCGACGCCTGGCTCGCCAAATTTCTGCCCACGCTGGGCAAGTCCGATCTGCTGATGATTACCGCCGACCACGGCTGCGACCCCGACCCCCGCTGGCCAACCACCGATCATTCTCGCGAATACGTTCCCATCTTCGCCTACACACCCGCAAGACAAAAAGGTACACCGTTGGGCACACGCACGACGCTCTCCGACATGGGACAAACCGTCGCGGAAAATTTCGGCACCACCATCCCACACGGAAAAAGCTTTTTAAACGATCTGAAAAATTAGGCCGGACTAACCGTGACAAAACGCGGAGGGTGCCCCACGCTCGATTTTCAGCGTGGGTCTTGCTTTTGGTTTTTTGATTTTGGTTCGTTGCTGACGGATTCGTCTTGTTAGAGATGGCCGGCCTGCGGCGACGACCTCCCAACAACCGATAGTTGTTTAGATATTAATTCTCTCGGGAATCAAACAGAACAACCGCTATCACTTTCCCGAAGCCGTCCCACCACCCGACGGAGCGTAATACCCATTCCTCGTGCGCGCCACTAACTTCCCACGTCCGCGCGGTGGAATGACTTCCACCTGCACCGTCCGGTAAGTCCCATCCCGCTTGGTATTCGATGGATAGTAAGCCAGGGTGTACTGATTCCGGATATCGCGCGCCACTTGCTCGCAAATATTATGCACGTCATCCACATTTTCCGGAAAAAACGCCAACCCTCCTGAAGCCTGCGCAATCTGTTCCAGAGCTTTCTTCGCACGCTTGGAATTTTTCTTACTCTCTTCGCTCAGCAAGCCGATGGTATAAATCACGGTATCGGTCTTCTGTACTTCCCGAATCGTTTTATCCAGCGAATTGTGGCTGGTATTGTCTTCCCCGTCGGTCACAATCAGCAACACTCGCTTGTCCTTCGAAGCCTTCTTCAGGTGATCCAGCGACCCGATAACCGCGTCATAGAGCGCCGTACTTCCGCGCGAATCGATGCGCTCCAGGGCCTCTTTTAATTCCGGGATGCTGTTACTGAAGTCCTTATCCAGATCGAGGTAAAAATCGTCGTTAAAATTCACCACGAACGCTTCGTCCTGCGGATTGCTGGTCTGCACTAATGTCAACGCCGCTTCATTCACCCGCGGCCGCTTGTCCCGCATGCTCCCGCTGTTATCAATGACCAGCCCCATACTTACGGGAACATCCTCGCGTTTGAACACCGCCAGCTTCTGTTCAAGTTTATCTTCCCGGACGCGAAAATTATCCTGATTCAATCCTTCCGCAAACCGCCCGCGATCGTCCAACACTGTGGTGTGCAACACCACCAGGTTAACGTCCACCTTGATGCTCTGCCCTTGTCCGCTATTGGAAGTCTCGCCCGGAGGCGCCGGCTGAGCGTTGGGAATAGGAATCTGCGCGAACGACACCAGCCCTAAAGCACACACCAGCATCGCGGCAAAAAATGCATAGCGACATTGTCGAGGGAAATGCTTCGTAATATGACGCGTTGAAAAAAAGCTAGTGGCTCGGCGCGTAGTATCCCGTCTTGGCATACACACTAAGCGGAGGCAGTCCCTTAGGCGCGCGTAATTTAACTTTAACTTTGCGCCAGCGCGCATCGTGTGTTTTATTGCTTGGCCGGTATCCGATGACATATTGGTTTCGCAGCTCCATGCCGATTTTTGTCGCGATGTCCGGAAGTTCTTCAAGTTTCTCGACAGCGAAGACTCGCCCGCCAGTCATCTCCGTAACTTCCCCCAGGAGTGACGGACCGTTTAGCTCTTCCGGTGTGCGATTGCGATATCCGAGCGGGTCAAAAATGCCGACGGCATAGAGCTGGGTGTCCGCCTCTTTCACCAGCCGCTTGATATCGTTCTCACTATATCTACTATGATTATCGCCTCCGTCGGACAAAATGAGCAAGGCGCGCTTGGCGTTTCGTGCACCCCTCATCTGGCTCAGACCCAGATAAATAGCGTCCAGCAACGCCGTGCGTCCCTTTGGCACAGTCAGCATCATCCGGCTTTGCAGATCTTCAATGCTGTTGGTGAACGAACTAGTCAGCTCCGCTCGTTCGTTGAAACTCACCAGGAAAAATTCATCCTGAGGATTGGCCGTCTTGAAAAACTGGATCGCCGCTTCCCTGGCTTTCGCAACTTTGTTAGCCATACTTCCACTGAAATCAAAGATCACGCCAATGGAAATGGGCACGTCTTCCGACGAAAACGTCACCACCTCCTGCTCGGTGTTATCTTCAAACACCCGGAAGTTATCCGTGTCCAGCCCAGTTACCAGACGGTTGTAGGGATCCGTCACCGTGACGTTTACAAGCGCCAGGTCCACATCCATATGCATGGTCTGACCAGGCTTGAGCACTGACCCAGGCGTGTCGCGCTTTACATCTTCTTTGGCCTTGCTTTCGTCTTTTGCAACATTGGCAGCGGCGCCATCTTTCACAGGGGTGGCAGCGCCGTCCTCTTTTGTGGCATTGCTACCATCTTTAGCAGCAGTGACGGGCGCGTTAGCGTTATTGTCTTTAGCTTTGTTTTCGTCATTTCCATCGAACCAAGGTTGAGCAGCTAGGCGGGAGGCATGCGTGACGAAAAAGCAGGCGAGTAGCAGCAGGATAAAATATCGGTTAACAACGCAAAGTTCGCGTTTCACGGCACCCCCTGATCATCCCGGGCCTGCCGGGACGGCCGCGCGGTGGGACGAGAATCCGAGTCTACCACTCGCGGTAATGATTACAAGCACGAAGGAGTCCTCCAAAGTCTCAAACTTGTAAAATATTTGCTGTAGATAGCACAGGGTTTGCACGTGATAGCATCCCCTCTTGTGCGAATTTATTGCGAACAAAGTCCCATTCGATACTGTCAGTTCATGTAAGTGGGAATTTTATGAGTCCAACCGACGTCGTCATCGTAATTCCAGCTCGTTACGGTTCCACCCGCCTGCCCGGTAAACCCTTGGTATCTTTGGCTGGTACTACGATGATCCAGCGCGTTTACGAACGGGCCAAACTTTCGAAGCTTGCCACCCGGGTCATAGTCGCCACCGATGACGACCGCATCATCAAAGCGGTCGGAGCCTTCGGCGGCGAAGCTCGTATGACCCGCCCTGACCACCGCACTGGCACCGAGCGCGTAGCCGAAGTCGCTGCTCACACCGATGGCCAGGTTTTTGTCAACGTCCAGGGCGACGAACCGCTCCTCAATCCCGAAGTCGTCGATGCCGCCATCGGTGCCCTCCTCGAAGACGCTGCCACCGCAGTTGCCAGCGTCGCCACCCCAATTAAAAACACGCCCGATATCCTGGATCCCAACATCGTAAAAACGGTCCTCGATTTCGACGAAAACGCCCTGTACTTCTCCCGCGCCCCCATCCCCTGGCTCCGCGATGCCGCTGCCAAAATGGAAGTTCGCCACCTCAAACACTTGGGCCTGTACGTCTTTCAACGTGACGCCCTTCTCGAATACCCCACTCTTCCTCAAGGCACCCTTGAGAAAATCGAGCAACTCGAGCAACTCCGCTGGCTCGAAAATGGCTGGAAAATCCGAATCGCCGAAGTTGAGCACGATTCCGTAAGCGTAGACGTCCCCGAAGACATAGCCAAAGTAGAAAAACTACTCCAGAAATAAAGTCTCCGTTGAAACGGGGACTATATCTACACTACGTTGACGAATCTGGTTTATGCTCGGGAAAGACCGTCAGAAACCGCGTCCTTTGTGACGGCCGACACAGCGATCCATTAATTACGATAATAAGATTAGCCATTCAGAGGTCAACCGTATGGCTCCTGCATCCGCCGCCGAATCAGCTAAGACTCCGTCCCATCAAACCTTATCCCCGGAAGAACTGCGAAAGGTGCATGCCTACTGGCGCGCCGCGAATTACCTCTCTGTGGGCCAGATTTATCTGTATGCAAATCCCCTGCTACGTGAACCGCTCTCGCTCAAACATATTAAGCCCCGCCTTCTGGGCCACTGGGGCACTACGCCAGGACTGAATTTCATCTACGTACATCTGAATCGGCTCATCAAGCAGCATGATCTCGATGTCATCTATATTGCAGGCCCTGGACACGGAGGCCCCGGGCTGGTTGCCAACACCTATCTGGAAGGGACGTATAGCGAGTTTTATTCCAGCATTCCGCAAACGGAAGATGGACTCAGACGGCTGTTCAAACAGTTTTCGTTCCCAGGTGGAATTCCCAGCCATGTCGCTCCCGAAACTCCCGGTTCTATCCACGAAGGCGGCGAGCTCGGCTACTCCATTGCGCACGCGTACGGGGCCGCATTTGACAATCCAGGTTTGCTGGTCTGCTGCGTTGTCGGGGACGGCGAAGCGGAAACCGGCGCACTGGCCGCCAGTTGGCATTCCAATAAGTTTTTGAATCCGGCGCGTGATGGCGCGGTGCTCCCCATCCTGCATTTAAATGGATACAAGATCGCCAATCCAACCGTACTGGCGCGACTCAGCGACGCCACGCTAACGCAATTATTTTCCGGTTACGGATACAAACCGTACTTCGTCGAAGGGCACGAGCCCGAGGCCATGCATCAGCTTATGGCCTCCACCTTCGACACCATCCTTAAAGAGATCCGCCATATTCAAAGCAGCGCGCGCAGCGGCCAATCCACAGAAATGCCGGTGTGGCCCATGATTGTGCTTCGTACACCAAAAGGCTGGACCGGCCCGAAAATAGTGGACGGAAAGCCGGTCGAAAACACGTGGCGCGCCCACCAGGTTCCAATCACAGATTTCAAGTCGCATCCCGCGCACGTAAAGATTCTCGAAGAATGGATGAAGAGCTACAAACCCGAAGAGCTGTTCGACGAAACGGGCAAATTCCACGCTGAATTCGCGGAACTGGCGCCGGTAGGCAATCGCAGAATGGGCGCCAATTCGAATGCAAATGGCGGCATCTTGCTTCGCGACCTGCTCATGCCGGACTTTCGCGAGTACAAAGTAGCTGTTTCAAAGCCTGGGACTGAGTTAAATGAAGCCACGCGCGTTCTTGGGACGTTTTTGCGCGACGTCATGAAACGCAATGCCGGCACACAGAATTTTCGTGTGTTTGGGCCGGATGAAACCGCTTCGAATCGTCTCGACGCTATATACGAGGCGACTCCCAAGATTTTCATGGAGCCTCTGCTCGAAACCGATGAGCATCTCTCAAAGACCGGGCGTGTGATGGAAGTCTTAAGCGAACACATGTGCCAAGGCTGGCTCGAAGGCTATTTGCTGACCGGCCGCCACGGTTTCTTTTCCTGCTATGAGGCGTTCATCCACATTGTGGATTCAATGTTCAATCAGCACGCCAAGTGGCTGAAAGTCACTCGACACATTCCCTGGCGCCGGCCGATCGCGTCGTTGAATTATTTGCTGACTTCGCACGTTTGGCGGCAGGATCATAACGGTTTCACGCACCAGGACCCGGGATTCATCGATCACGTGGTAAATAAAAAAGCCGACGTTGTGCGGGTATATCTGCCGCCCGATGCCAACACCCTGCTCTCCGTCGCCGATCACTGCTTGCGCAGCCGAAATTACGTCAACGTCATCGTCGCCGGCAAACAGCCTTCGCTGCAGTGGCTGGACATGGAGGCTGCCGTCGAACACTGCACCGCGGGCGTGGGCATCTGGACATGGGCTTCGAACGATCAGGGCAGCGAGCCGGACGTGGTCATGGCCTGCGCAGGAGATGTCCCAACGCTTGAAACGCTGGCGGCTGTCGACTTACTCCGCCAGCATTTTCCCGATATTAAAATTCGGGTCGTGAATGTGGTCGATCTGATGACCCTGCAAACTTCGGGCGAACATCCGCACGGCCTGCCTGACCGCGAATTTGATTCCCTCTTCACCACGGACAAGCCGGTTATTTTCGCCTACCACGGTTACCCCGCGTTGATTCATCGCCTGACGTATCGGCGCGCCAACCACGGCAATTTTCACGTCCACGGCTACCGCGAGGAAGGCACCACGACAACTCCCTTCGATATGACGGTACTAAACGAACTGGACCGCTTTCATCTCGCCGGCGATGTAGCAGACCGCGTACCACGCCTCCGTCCGGTAAATGCGCATTTCAAGCAATTCCTGCGAAACCAACTGGTGAACCACAAAAAATATATCTGCGAAGTCGGAGATGACATTCCCGAAATTCGCGATTGGAAATGGCCCTACTGAGTGAAAATCCTGGTTCTTAATTCCGGCTCGAGCAGCCAGAAGTCCAGCTTGTTTGATTTTGGCGCTTCCCCGCCGGACTCCTCGCCTGCTCCCTTATGGGAAGCAAAATTAGAATGGCAAGGTGAGCGTGCCGACCTCGAATTAAAAAACTCCGCCGGAATAGTTCAAAAAGAAGAGATAACCGTCACGGCGCGCGAGAAGGCCACCGCGCACTTACTCGACGCACTCACATCCGGCAAAGCCAGCGTGCTATCCAACAAATCAGAAATTGCTGTGGTGGGGCACCGCATCGTCAACGGTGGTCGCGACTACACGCAACCCGCCATGATCACTCCCGAAGTCAAAGCTGCCATCCAGCGCATGGCCGTTTTCGCACCGCTTCACAATCGCGTGGAACTCGAGGGCATCCGACTCATCGAAGAGAAATTCGAATCCCTCCCGCAGGTCGCGGTCTTTGATACTGCTTTCCACAGTACCTTGCCCGATGCCGCGTTTGTTTACCCTGGTCCTTATGAATGGCTGTCGCAGGGTATTCGCCGCTTTGGATTCCACGGAATCAATCATCAATATTGCGCGCAACGCACAGCACAACTCCTCGGGAGAGATCTCTCATCGCTCAGGCTGGTAACTTGCCATCTCGGAAATGGTTGTTCTCTAGCGGCGATCCAGCACGGTAAAAGTATCGACACCACCATGGGCTTCACGCCGCTCGATGGATTAATGATGGGAAGCCGCTCCGGCTCAGTCGACCCTGGCATCCTCACATATTTGATGCGCGCACAAAATCTGACTGGAGAAACTTTAGACGACTTGCTGAACAAAAAATCTGGCTTGCTCGGGATATCGGGCATCTCCGGCGACATGCGCCAAATTGTCTCCGCGATGAAAAAAGGAAACGATCGCGCCAAGCTGGCTTTCGACATTTTCGTGCATCGCCTGCAAGCTGGCATCGGCTCGATGGTCGCAGCCCTCGGCGGCCTCGACGCGCTAGTGTTCACCGCTGGAATTGGCGAGAACTCTGCGGAAGTGCGTCAAGCGGCCTGCGCAAATTTTAATTTTCTTGGCTTGCAACTCGACCCCACAAAAAATATTCCCCCACATCCCGATCGAGATATCTCAATGGCGTCATCATCTGTTCGCGTTCTGGTAGTGCAGGCTCAGGAAGATTGGGCCATCGCATGCGAAACCTGGAAATTAGTTCGATCCTAGAAGGTCACCCCAAACAGCCAACCGCCAAAATGACCGCCGGGGTATGCCGCCGATCGATCTTCACCCTGTGATATGAAAGCACTGATCGCTTACGTGGAGAACCTCAAGTAAACCCGCCTTCTGCTAGACCGGTGATTACCACCGCGATCTTTCAAAATTGCCTATATTCAGGAGAGAACTAATATCGCAGTCATGGCCAGACGTCTTTCACTGAGATGTTATTCGCCCAGCGGCCGGTCACGTCGGCACTAGAGCTCGCGCGAGATTCACTGTATCGCGGAATAACTTCGCTGTTTATCGACAAATTGCCGCGGCGTGCTAAAATTCCAAAGTTAACGTGGACCGGTAGCTCAATGGTAGAGCAGCTGACTCTTAATCAGCGGGTTGCAGGTTCGAGTCCTGCCCGGTTCACCACTGATTTCCCCTAACCATTTGTACTTCCACTAATTTAAACGTCCTCGCGGAACCGTTTCCGTTTCGGAGCTGAGAACATCTGAGAACAGAACCCCGGCCACTCGCTCTACTGCGTTCCTCTGCGAGTCCGAGACGGCGTGTGTGTACGTGTTCAGCGTGGTCTCAAGATCGGAGTGCCCCAGCAGGGCCTGCGCCGTCTTGAGAGACTCGCCGTTGTTATGCAGGAGTGTCGCGTGAGTGTGCCGAAACGAGTGCCATGAAATCCGTGGCTGCCCGATCTGGTCGCACGCAGGCGCGAGCTCCCGGTTGTACAGGTTTTTGGCGTTGAGCGGAGTGCCTTTCGGCGTCTGAAAAACGAGTTCCTCGGGGCTCGCCGGATTCACCCGAGCGCGCTGAGCTTCCAGCACTCCCGCAAGCGCCGAACTGGTGGGAATCACCCGTCGGCTGCTCTTGGTTTTCGGCGATCCGAATTCGCCCGAGGAATAGTTCTCCGCTACTGTGAGTGTGGCGCCGAGCAGATCGACGCGTTTCCAACGCAGCGGGAGG
>DATBBY010000050.1:0-28003 GCA_036270765.1 Candidatus Acidiferrum sp. | reverse complement strand
ATGGCGATGGAAGGGATCCTGGGCTACATCGATGTGGGGAAGAGAGAGGGAAAAGTTGTATTGGGAGGGGGGCGGGCGCCAGGGGATGGATATTTCATTCAGCCGACGATTATTGCGAACGTGCCTCCGAGGGCGCGCGTGGCGCAAGAAGAAATATTTGGGCCGGTTTTAGCGGTGATTAAGGCGCGGGACTTTGATCATGCGCTAGAAATAGCCAATGATACGGAATTCGGGTTGACTGGGGCGGTGTATTCGCGGAATCCGGAAAAGATTGAGAAGGCGGAAGAAGCGTTTCACGTGGGAAATCTTTATTTGAACCGCAAATGCACGGGCGCGATGGTGGGAGCGCATCCGTTTGGGGGATTTAATATGTCGGGGACGGATTCGAAGACGGGTGGGAAAGATTATTTATTGCACTTCCTGCAGGCCAAGTCGATCGCGGAGAAAGTTTCGAATTGAAATTGCGATATAACGTGTGACTATGAGGGCATTCGGTCGCGAGCCGTTGCTGCGAACCGCTCGTCAGCTCTAAATTGCAGCGGAGCGAGCTGTACCCCATTTTAAGACGCGATAAACCGGATAACTGAGCACCAACATTCCTAAAGCTAATGGTGCGTTATCGCGATCCGTAAGTATTGATCCCACCAAAAATAAAACTGAACCAATTAATGCGATTGCAGTGGTCCAGGGGTAGCCCCAGGCGCGGTAGGGGCGAGGCATGGCAGGCTCTTTCTTGCGCAGTACGAAGACAGAAGTGTAAGTGAGAGTGTAGTTGGCCACGAAGAAAAACGAGAGCATGGCGATGACGCGTTCGAAGGAGCCGAGGACGAAGAGCACGGCGGTGAAGGTACTTAGGAGCAGCGCGAGTTCGGGCGTGCCGCCCTTGTTGACGCGGGAGACGCTGCGGAAGAACAAGCCGTCTGCGCTCATGGCGTACAAGATGCGGGAACAGAAAAGTTGGACGGCGTTTATGCAGCTCAGAAGAGAAACCACCATGATGGCGCGGATAATGGGATCGCCGTAATGGCCGAAAATGCGCTCGGCGGCGGTGCCCAGCGAGAAATTGTTTCCTGCGATTTCGTTCATGCGCAGGACGTAGAGCACAGCGGCGTTAAGGAGCAGATAAATGCCCATGATGGAAAAGACGCTGCCAAAAATGGCGCGCGGGACGTCCTTACCGGGGTCGCGAACTTCTTCACCAAAATAGATCACGCCGTCCCAACCGTCGATGGTGTAGAAGACTTCCTGAAGACCGAGCATTAGTGCCACAGCGAGGAGCCAGCCGGAAGGAAGAGTGAGCTTGGTTGCGGATTCTGCGGCGACGGAGGCTCGATGAGCGTTTCCACCCAGCGCGAAGCAGGCGATGACTAAGATCACGAAGGCGGCCGTCTTCATTGCGGAGGTGAGTAGTTGAGCGCGGCTGCCCCAGCGCACGCCGCGCCATTGAAGGATTCCGAACCCGACGATCACAGAGACGGCGATGGTTTTTATGGCATGGTCCCCGCCAGCAAGCGCGGGGATTAGTTTTCCAGAGTACTCGCCGATGACGATGGCTACAGCTGCGAGCGTCCCACAACTGGAAAGCCAATCACTCCAGCCAACAATGAAGCCGGCGTAGTCGCCGATAGCGCGGCGCGAAAAATTGTATTGGCCGCCGCTGCGTGGGATAGCTGCGCCAAGCTCGGCCATGGAGGATGCGCCGAACAACGCATAAAGTCCGCCGATGACCCATACACCGAGAAAGAACCACGGATTTGGCAGGAGTTTCGCGATGACGCCGGGAGTGCGCACGATTCCGGCGGCGATAGTGTTGCCAACGGCAGCGGCGATGCCAAACCATACACCGAGGACTTGCAATAATTTTCCCGAGGAAATTTTGCTCAGAGGCGAGGGAGGTCTGGCCACACGAACTTCAGCATTGGGCGGGGCATCGGGGATATTAGGCAATCGTGTCGTCCGGTGGTTCGCGACCGTCGTCATGATAATGGCGGTGAGCGAAAATGCAAAGCAGAAGTCATCGGGCTGCGGCTGCGCAGCAATTGGCTGCGGAATTCTCGGTGGTAATAAACTTCGCAGGAACGGCCCGCAGGGATCGGCTAGCGTTCGACTTCTATTTCGGTTGCGGGCTTTTTCTTGGTAGCACCGCCACCTTCCAAAAAGTCGGCCAACTCCAGACGGAGATTTCCGGCGTTCGTGGCGTAAGTCATAGCGGTTTCAAACTCCACGATATTGTTGCGGATCAGTTTTTCGATTTCACCGTCGAAGTGTTGCATGCCTTCGGTGTCACCGTCACGCATGGCGTCGAGCAGGGACTTACCTTCGGTCTCGCCTTTTTCCACGTAATCTCGCGTGCGCATAGTGGATTTAAGGATCTCGATGGCGGCGATGCGGCCTTTGCCGTCTTTCTTAGGGAGCAGGCGTTGCGAAACGATGAAGCGAAAAGATTTGCCCAGGCGAGTGCGAATGGCCTGCTGATCGGAAAGCGGAAAGACGCCGACAATACGCTCGACGGTTTTGGAGGCATCTATGGTGTGAAGAGTGGACATGACCAAATGGCCGGTCTCGGAAGCTTCCAAAGCGATTTCAATGGTTTCGCGGTCGCGCATTTCGCCAACGAGAATGACCTTAGGGGCTTGACGTAAAGCGGCGCGCAAGGCGAGAGAAAAAGTTGGGGTGTCGGTATGTAATTCGCGTTGGTGAATGGTGCATTTTTTATGGCGATGCAAAAACTCAATCGGATCCTCGATGGTAAGTATGTGAAAGGCTTTTTGCTCATTCATTTTGTCGAGGATGGCAGCGAGGGTGGAGGATTTGCCGGAACCCGTAGGACCGGTGACCAATACTATGCCATTGCGGATATCCACAATTTCCTCGAGCGACTTAGGCAGGTTCAATTCTTCAAAGTTAGGAATCTTATCGGGAATGACGCGCATAACGATGGCGCAACTGCCGCGCTGGCGAAAAATGTTTACGCGAAAGCGAGCCACGCCGGATACGCCGTAGGAGAGGTCCGCGGAGCCATCCTGCTCGAGCTTGCGCAAGGCGGTTTCGTTCTTGCCCATGATGTCATTGGCGATGCTCATGGTGTCCTGTGGGGTGAGGGACTCAAGGCCTTTGTATTTCAACTCCACCAATTGGCCGTTCATTTCAATTTGCGGGGCGCGGCCCGGAGAAAAAATGAGATCGCTGACGTGGCCATGAGATTTAACCATGGCGCCAATAAGTTGGGCGGTCTGAATGACACGTGGCGGCTGAGGAGGGGGTGGTGGAGTTGGAGTTTGTATTTCAGGTGAAGATGAGGTCGGAGGCGCTTGTAGCGTCTGGGTCGATGTTCCCATGGAATGCACCTTTGGGTTGGGCCTGAGCTTGCGAAGGCCAGATTCGCCTGGAGAGTGGTCGTGAACTATTCTCTACGGCATGTATATCTTAAGCTGCGGAGCGCGGGGGATGGGATATTTGAGTGAAAGGGAATTGCCTGAAGATTACTAACGGATTGGAGTTGGACGCATAATCGCGCCAAGCATCGCAAACTCTATGGTTGGTCACGGCCGTCGAAACGGCGCTGGCCTCCTGCTAACGCAATTCCAAGAGCAGGTCTTTGTCTTCCTCGACGGGATGGAGATAAATGTTGCTGCAGTCCGTGACGATCCAATCGGCACCCGCAGCTTGAAGAGCGGAATCGGGAGTGGTAGTTCGCAAGGCGAGCACGTGAGAGCCCGCGGCTTTGCCGGACTGAATTCCAGCCGCAGCGTCTTCGATTACGACGCAGGCGGCGGGCGGCGCTCCCACACTCTGAGCTCCACGCAGGTAAGGTTCCGGATGCGGCTTTCCGTGTTGAATGTCGCTGGCGGTGACCAGGTGTTTTGGAATGGTGAAACCGGCAGCGTGAAGGCGGACCACTGCGAGCGGATGGGTTGCGGAGGTTACGACCGCGAAGCGATCGGGGGGAAGTGCGTCAAGGAGCTGTTTGGTACCCGGCAGTGCGATGATGTCCCCAACATCCGCAATCTCGGCTTCTTCAATGGCTTTGTCCTCGGCGCGATGATCGGCGGAGGGCAATAGTTCGCGAATCGTTGCGATGCTGGGCCTGCCATGGGCTTGGCGCACCACCTCGTCAGGGACGAGGCCGAACCTATTGGCCCAGGCTGTCCATACTCGAGCCACCGCCGGTGTGGAATCGACCAAGACACCATCCATATCGAATAGCAACGCATAGCAACGAATCTGCATAGCCAACATGATAATTAGTTTGAAGCCATGAATGCGCGGAGAAAGAAGAAGCGCTGCTGAGATGGCACTACGATCCGAAGGCGGCTGATTTCGTGGCGAGAATAAGTTGCGCTAAATGAGATTAGTTGGCGGAGATGTCGGTTCGAATCTAGAGGGCTTCGGTCAGCTGCAGGGCCAAGCGGCGTGCTTCGAGGTTCGCGCAACTGGCGACCCAAGCTTTGGGATCGTCAACTTCGACGCAGAAAAACCTGGCGTGCGAAGCCAGGCGAGCGAGCAATTGTTGAAGCAGTGGAGAATTCGAATTGGAATATAAATGAATGTGCAATTCATGTTCGATGGAGGAACGATTTTCATCCCACAGCGCGGACAGAGCTAAGGTGTCACGAGGCGAATCGCCGAGCTTAAGTAAAGCGGTGCGAGTTTTTTCGGTAGCCGCGAGAAAAAGCGGGTCGGCGCTTGACAGGGCGGGAGCGTCGGAAATGGTCACAGAATGAGGGGCGCCTTCCGTCAAGGAATGGGTGTCCTGCATGCGGGGATGAGCGTTCACCGATTGACCTGGAATGGCCATCAAAGTACCTCCAACGTTGCTGATAAACAGCGTACCTCTTGGGGTGTACCCGGGCGGTCGAGAGATATACAAGTTGATAATATACAGAACAATGGATACATAAGCAGTGTTATACCATAGTAGTTAATAGAGGTCTACTGGTAGAATTGCCAGCGTGCGTTCAAAATAGTACTAAGTGTGGGAATTTATCGGCTTGTGGATTCATGTGGAAACAACGCAGCCGGAGCCGATTGGAAATTTTACTCTCGCTTGAGTGAATACGTCACGGAATTACGGGCGCGCGGGTGGGTTGAGATTTGTACGTGGAGCGCGGGGCGATTCCTTGGCGAGGGCTTCGACGGTTTGATTTAAGACCTGTGCAATGACTTCCTTGGGAATTCCCTGACGCAAGAGTCGATTTATGCCTGACGCGATCTCCATGTAAGAGATGCGGAGCACCTGGCCGTGCTGGTCCATCACGGATTGAATATCGGATGGGAGGGCTTTGTCTGGCAGCTTGGCGGGGTTGGAGTCCATGAAGGGAGAATATCGGTTGGGGCGGGCGCCGTCACTGGTACGTCCTTCCTAGTATTGGCGGCGACAGATGGATCCTCTAGAGAAAGGAAGCCTAGGATATATCTGGGGTGGGCGACGGGGATCGAACCCGCGACATTCGGTGCCACAGACCGACGCTCTACCAGCTGAGCTACGCCCACCAGCGGATTAATAGGGGGACAGTTTACGCTAAAACCTGCATCTATAGAAATGGATGCGAACCCCATAAAGGGTGGCACGAGCCATGCCTTGAACTTCTGCGCCCTGCCATTCTGGCGTTCGGGAAAACACTGAAATACGCGGGCGGCTGGTGTAGGATTTGTCTAATAAACGGGGGAAAATTGCCTTAGCCCATGGGCGGTAAGCTTGGAATACAACATCGACTTGATACTCCTAGCTTTGGATTCTTAGCACTTGTCAGGACGCGTAACGGGATTGAGTGTGAGGGCGAGGCAATTCAGCTTGAGTAAAACTACGAGGCTGTTGGCGGTCGGCATTTTTTTTAGCGGCGGGATGCTGCCTTCGGGGGACTTGCGCGCGCAGGATTATCAAGTTGCCCCGAAATCGAAGAGTGTGGAAGAGAGCCCGGCGACCGCGGAGTCCACTGAGGATTACAACCGGAAGTTGGAACGGTTGCGGGAGCAGTTTGCGGAAACGCGAGAACGGCAGACGGGTGATTATCGGATTGGGCCGCAGGATTTATTGGATATAAATATTTTTGAAGCTCCGGAACTGAATCGCACCGTGCGGGTTTCCGAAAATGGCGAGGTGTCGCTGCCACTGCTGGGGGGCGTTCACGTCGTGCGATTGACGGCGCGAGAACTGGAAACTGAACTGGCGGCGAAGTTGCGGGAGTTTTTAAAGGATCCTCACGTAAGCGTGATGGTGACCGCGATTGAGAGCCATCCGGTTTCGGTGATTGGAGAGGTGAACAAGCCGGGAGTTTTTCAGGTGCGAGGATCGAAGACGCTGCTGGAGATGCTTTCCATGGCGCAAGGATTGGCGCCTGAAGCGGGGGACGAAGTGTTGGTGATGAGGAATGCGGGATATAAACGCGGTCAAGATGGCGGCGCGCAAGCAATGCAAGCGGAAGCCGAGCAGGCAAGCGGGAAGAGCACAGACAGAAGTAAAAACCCGGCAGAGTCTGATGAGAATGCGAAGGATGGCGCGCCGAAAAATAATGCGACCGCGTCGACTGGAGAAGCAAATGTTCAAGGCGCGGGGCGGACTGAGCAAGGCGACACGTTAGCGATCAATTTGCGACATTTGCTGAATTCACGCGATCCTCGATTTAACGTGCCAATCTATGCGGGCGATATTGTTAAGGTAACTCGGGCGGGCATTGTGTACGTGGTGGGCGCGGTGAAAAAGCCGGGCGGCTTCACCGTAAAAGGGAACGAGCAAATGTCACTGTTGAAGGCCATTGCGCTGGCGGAGGGATTGTCGAGCACGTCGTCGAAAGGTCACACCCGAATAATCCGGACGGATGAAGGCAGCGGCAAGCGCTCGGAAATACCGGTAGAACTGGGAAAGATTCTGGATGGAAAAGCGCCGGACATGAATCTGCAGGCCGCGGATATTGTATTTGTGCCAAGCAGCACGGGGAAGACAGTTCTTTTTAGAAGTACGGATGCCGTTGTCAATACGGCCACCGGGTTAGCGATTTTTCATCCTTAAAAGTATGGACGAACAAAACAGATTGCAACTTTACGAGCCGCGACAGAATGCGCTGGAACGCGTGAATCATGGAGTGGGCGCTTATCCGGTGGAAGATCGCGAAGCGGTTCCGGATCTTTTGGAATATTGGCGGGTAATACAGAAGCGTTATCCGACGGTGCTGGTGGCGTTGCTAACGGTTTTCATGATTGGACTGTTTGCAACGTTCCGCGGGAAGCCGGTGTATGAGGCGCGAGCGCTGATTGAAATTCAGAAAGAAAATCCGGATGTGCCGACACTGCAAGAGTTGTTTCAGATTGAGGGCGTTTCGGACGCATATATTGAAACGCAGAACCGGATTTTAAAAAGCGAAAATCTGGCGCGGCGAGTAATCACGCAGTTAGGGCTGGAGAAGTTACCTGAATTTACGCGGCGCAACGGGAGTTGGCAAATTGCGCGGGAAAAGCCGGCGCCGGAGCCAATACAGGCAGGATTCGGGATGAGTTTGGCCGCGGACAAGACCGTTCCAGAAGAAGTGTTGAAGAATTTCGAAGAGCGGCTAACGGTTGAGCCGGTGAAGCGGAGCCGGCTGATTGAGGTGACGTTCGAATCGAACGATCCTAATACGGCGGCACAGGTGGTGAACACGCTGACGTCGGCATACATCGATGCAAATCTGGAGGCGCGATGGCAGGCGGCACAGAAAGCTTCGGACTGGCTATCACAGCAATTGCTGGGAATGAAGGCGAAGCTCGAGAAGTCGGAAGACGAGTTGCAGAAATATGGGCGGGGAAATGGATTGCTCTTTCTGGAGACGGAAAAAGGCACCAGCGAAAACATCGTGGTGCAGCGGCTGCGAGAACTGCAACAGGAATTGACGAAAGCGCAAGCGGACCGGTACGCGAAAGAGTCTTTATACAAGTTGTTGGAAGAAAGGAATTACGCCGATCTGCCGGGAGTTTTTGATAACAAGTTGATACAGGAGTTGACGGCGAGGCTGGCAGATCTGCAGCGCGAACAATCGCGGCTGAGCGCAAATTTTAATCCAAATTACCCGCGAGTGAAGGAATTGCAGAGTCAGATCGACGAAAGCAAGGCGATGCTGGAAGCGGAGCGTGCACGGGCGGCAGGAGGCATTGCGAACGATTACAAAGCGGCGGTAAGCCACGAAGAGATGCTGCAAAAAGCGTTTACGGAACAGGAGCGGCAGGCCAACGATATAGCCGGCAAATCGGTGCAATACAATATTTTGAAGCGCGAGGCGGATACCAACAAGCAGTTATACGTTGGGCTGCTGGAAAAGTTGAAAGAGACAGGAGTATCGAGCAGTTTGAAGGCGACTAATATTCGCGTGGTTGATCCGGCATATCCACCGAAGAAATTTGCACGGCCGCGCATCTTATTGGATCTATCGATTACGTTGATTGTCGGAATGTGTCTGGGGATCGCAGCGGCGTTTTTGCAGGAGCATCTGGATAACACGCTGAAGAGCTCTGAAGATATTGAACGGTTTTTGCAAATACCAGCGCTTGGCGCGGTGCCTGCGATGGAGCTATCTGCCAATCCAAGACGACTGAATGGATTCCAGACTAGTGCGCCGGTTCTGGATGCGGGAAAGCCTAACGGAACAAACCGACACAACGGCGGCAGTGGAAATAACGGATCGAAGAATGGGACCAGATTGGCGCCGCCATGGAACCGCATTGAATTGCAGGATGGCGGGGCGCACCCGCACGGGGCGCTGGCGGAGGCGTTTCACGGACTGCGAACATCTGTGCTGCTGTCGACTGCGAAGCGTCCGCCAGCGACACTTTTGGTGACCAGCGCGCAACAGGGTGAAGGAAAAACTACCGTGGCGGCGAATTTGGCGGCTTCGCTGGCGCAACTGGGAGATTCGGTCTTGTTGATTGATGCCGATTTGCGAAGGCCGAGCTTACAGAAATTTTTTCAAGTGTCGAGATCGACAGGACTAGTGAACTACCTTACCGGAGATTCCGATTGGCGAAGCCTGGTATGGCAAGCCGCGCCGATCGGTGTTTCGGTGCTTTTCTGCGGACCGGTGCCGCCGAACCCCGCTGACCTGCTCTCTTCGGAATATATGCGTAGCTTAATTCGCGAGGCGTCGAAGGAATATAAGTTTGTGGTGTTGGATTCGCCGCCGCTGCTGAATCTTTCTGACAGCCGCATTCTGGCGACGCTGGTGGATGGCGTGATTCTGGTTGTGGGAGGCGGGACCACGCCGCGGGAACTGGTCCAACGGGCGTATTTGTCGGCGGTAGACGCGGGCTCGCACGTAATTGGAGCGACGATTAATTTTGCAGATGTGAGAAACGATTACTACTATTCGGGATATCACCAGGAAGCAGAGGAATCCGAAAAGTAGAGAGGCACAGTTTGTCGGGGCGGGAGAGTGGGCGAGTGCTGAAGACTGCCGAGGCTTCGCTCATTTTTTGCGTTACGGCGGCGGTATTGGCGTTTGGCGGGACCGAGCCGATTTTGTTTGCGGCGGTGGAGATTGTGTTATTAGGCGCGGTTTTGACCGTGCTTATTGGACGTAAAGATCTTAAGTGGGCGGGTTCCTTGAGAAGCGCAGCGGTGCCCACGGCTTTGATTGGGTTGGTGATATTTCAACTGGTTCCATTGCCCGAGCCGTTAGTGCGGTTATTGCGGCCGGATAATTCGATGTCGAGCGCGAGCCTACACGGAAGTGAGCATCATTTCCTTTCCCGTTTAAGCATCGCTACATACAACACGCGAATACATTTGATCCTGTTGGTTTGCTGCGCAGTAACATTTTTTTTTGCGCGAATGCTAGGCCAGGATCGCGAGAGCAGAAGACGTTTAGTGACATGGTTGGTGGCACTGGGAACGTTTGAAGCGCTTTATGGGCTGGTGCAGTATCTGACTGGTTGGCAACGGATTTTTGGGTACGTGAAGAAATATAACCTCGAAGAGGCGACCGGAACGTACATCAACCGGAATCACTTCGCGGGATTTCTGGAGATGGCGATTCCCTTTGGAGTAGCGCTGGCGTTATATGAGAATGCCAAGCTGCCAAGAAAAGTTATTCGGGGACAGAATGCGCGGTTTACGCATGTGCTGGGAGGCAGAAAACAGTCGCGGATTGGGTTGTGGTTGCTCGCGGCTACCGTGATGGTGGCGGGATTGTTGTTCTCGCTTTCGCGCATGGGCATTATTTCGGCGGTTGCATCGCTTGGAGTGATGGCAGCATTTTCTGGATATCAACGCAAAGCAGGATTATGGGTCGCTGCGGCGATCATGGCATCCGGCATTATTTTGGTTTTGTGGATGGGCGCGGGGCCGGCGCTCGGACGTTTTGGAATGATCAGCGAGGAATATACAAGCGTGGACGAAAGTAGATGGTCGTTATGGAAAGATACGGCACGGCTGATCGGCGGGCATCCATTGTTGGGAAGCGGGCTGGGAACTTTTCCGGTGGCGTTTACGAGGGTGCAGAGCACATTCCTGGGACAATTTGTGAACCACGCGCATAACGATTATCTGGAATTGGCGAGCGATTTAGGGATTCCGGCGGCTGCGTTGTTCTTTGGGTCGACGGGTGCATTACTGGTCCGCGTGGCCCGGAAGGCTGCGTCGTCGCCCGCAGTGAGCTTCGAGCGAGCAATGGCTTTGGGTTGTCTGGGAAGCATTGCGGCGATACTGCTGCACAGCTTGACCGATTTTAATTTGTATATTCCGGCGAACGCGCTGTTGTTTTCTTTGATTTTGGGATTGGCGGCTTCGATCTCGCCAGCCAATTCGAGCTTGCTTAGGCGGGCGAATGAGGCGTGAGCTGCAACTGTTCGCTAAAAGAATTCTAGATGTGATGCTCGCGATATTTACTCTGATTTTTGTAGCGCCACTCCTGTTGGCCAGTGCTGCCGCGATTAAGCTGGGTTCGCCCGGGCCAGTGTTTTTTCGTTTGCGTGTGGCGGGATTAGGAGGTGAAGGATTCGATCAATGGAAATTGCGGACGATGGTGAACGGCGCACGGGAAGGTGGAGATCGATTTGAGACGTCGTCGAGCGACCCGCGAATTACGCGTGTCGGGCACTTTTTGAGGCGCTGGAGCATCGATGAATTGCCGCAACTCTGGAATGTACTTCGCGGAGAGATGAGTATTGTCGGACCACGGCCGGCGTTTTTTGAAGTTGCGTCGAAGTATTCCGCGGAGCAGGCGCGGCGGTTGGCGATGCGGCCGGGTTTGACGGGATTGGCGCAGGTGCAGGGGCGGAATCTACTGACGTGGGCGAAGCGCGTGGAATTAGATACTTTTTATGTAGAGCATTACTCGCTGTGGTTGGATTGCGAGATTATGGCGCGCACGATACCAGTTTTATTTCGAAGCAAAGGTGTGTATGGCAAGGATGGACGAGTGCGCGTTCAGGATTTAGGGTAGCCGCTGCATGGGGAATAAAAAGGTGCTGGTGTGGGGAGCCGGCGGGCATGGAAAAGTGACTGTGGATGCGCTGCTGGCGAGTGGTGAATGGGAAGTGGCGGGAATTCTGGATGAGGATGAGAAGAAGAGCGGCACAGAAGTGTTGGGCGTGAAAGTTCTTTCGTTGGAATGCGGTGTGGCGGAGGCCGCGAGGAGATTGGATTGCGGGAGAGTAGCCGTTGCAATTGGCGATAACTACGCGCGTTTTGAAAAATTTCAGCAGTTGCGGCGTGCTGGACTTACGGCGGTGAACGTGGTGCACCCGAGCGCGCATGTTTCGCGTTTTGTAAAGATGGGCGAGGGAGTGACTATTCTCGCGGGAGCGACGATAAATCCGGGCACGACAATTGAGGACAATGTGTGCGTGAATACTTCGGCGTCGGTGGATCATGACAATTACCTGGAGAGAAGCTGCCACATATTTCCAAATGCCACTCTAACGGGTGGAGTGCGCATCCAAGAGTTTGCGTATGTAGGAACGGGGGCGGTGATCGCTCCGAACCTTACCGTGGAGAAATACAGCTACGTGGGTGCGGGCGCGGTGGTGTTAGCTAATGTTGGATTAGGATCAATAGTTTTTGGGGTGCCTGCGAAAGTGCGCGGCGATCAGAAAAAACGGCCGGGTAAGGAAAATTGATGAGCGTTGTGGATCGCGTGGGGGCGGAAATCGGAGCGGGTAGACCTGTGTTTTCCAAGTTGCTCCCTATTGTCGATCCGGAAGGAGTGCCGGGTGAGGAGTTTTTGGAAGAGGTGCGCGAAATTTTAGCGAGCAAGCAACTCACCAACGGCGCGTATGTAAGGAAATTCGAGGAAGCGGCGGCGGAATATTTGGGGGTTGCGCATTGCGTGGCGGTTTCGAGTTGTACCGCGGGGTTGCTGCTGGTCTTGAAGGTTTCGGATTTGAGCGGGGAAGTAATTCTGCCGAGTTTTACGTTTCACGCTACCGCGCACGCGGTGGTGTGGAATGGATTGACGCCGGTGTTTGCGGATTGCGATGCGAAGACGTTTTGCATTGCGCCAGAAGCGGTGCGGGCGCAAGTGTCGAGTCGAACGGTGGCGATTCTGGCGGTGCATTTGTTTGGAAATCCGGCGGCGATAGAAGAATTGGAAGAAATTGCAGCGGGATCGCGGATTCCGCTGGTATTCGATGCGGCGCATGCGTTTGGGAGCAGTAGACAAAGCAAGCGCTTAGGAGGATTTGGAACGGCGGAAGTGTTCAGCTTTTCGCCTACGAAATTGGTGGTTGCGGGCGAAGGTGGATTGGTCACGACCCGGGACACCAGGCTGGCTGAAAGATTACGCGCGGCGCGGAATTATGGAGATGCCGGCAACTACAATCCGGAAGTTCTAGGAGTCAACGCGCGGATGAGCGAAATAAATGCGGCGATGGCCCTGCATGGCTTGATGGGCTTGGATGCGCGCATTGAGCGCAGGAACGAGATTCGATTGAGGTACGAACGGAAGTTGCGGGACGTTGCGGGAATTCGTTTTCAGGAGGTTTCGGAAGGCGGACGGTCGACGTTCAAGGATTTCTCGGTGATTGTGGACGAAAAAGAATTCGGGCATTCGCGCGATTGGTTGGTGGAAGTATTGCATCGCGAAAATATTGGGGCACGGAAATATTTTTCGCCGCCGGTGCACCGGCAGAAACTTTATAGCGCGATGTGGGACGGTCGGGCTTTACCGGTTACGGATTTAGTTTCGGATGGAGTGGTGAGCCTGCCGATTTATTCTTCGCTGTCAGATGACAGCGTTGACAAAGTTTGTGAAGTGATTTGGCGGGCGCAGGGATTGGACAATACCAAACGGGCCAGACGCGCCACGGGGGCGGCCTAATACATGAGAGCTAAAACGGCCGCGGGTGGAGAAGCGAATCGCCGGGTTCTCGTGTTGGGTGGCGCGGGATATTTGGGGTCGGTGCTGGTGCGGCAATTGCTGGAGTTGGGCCGGCGAGTGCGGGTGTTGGATTCGTTCATGTTCGGGGAGCAGGCGCTCGAGGGCGTGAGGTATCACCCGAATTTGGAAGTGGTGCGCGGCGACGTGCGAGATGTCGGCGTGGTGGTGCGGTGCATGCGGGGTTGCGAGGCGGTGATTCACCTGGCTGGAATTGTTGGCGACCCGGCTTGCGAAGAAAATAAAGAGTTAGCGGTAGAGGTGAACCGGGCTGCGACACGGATGCTTGCGAACGTGGCGCGCGAGTGCGACGTGCGGCGATTTATTTTTGCGTCATCGTGCAGTGTTTACGGGGCGTCGGATTTTTTTGTGAATGAAGAGTCGGCGGTGAATCCACTGTCGGTGTATTCGGAGACCAAGATTGATTCGGAGGGGATTCTGTTGGGGGCGAAGACTGCTGGGTTTGCGCCGACCATTTTGCGATTCAGCACGCTGTTTGGGCTTTCGCCGAGGATGCGGTTCGATCTGGTGGCCAATTTATTTGTAGCGCGCGCGGTATTCATGGGCAGCGTCACGGTTATAAACGGTGATCAGTGGCGGCCGTTGCTGCACGTGCAGGACGCGGCGCGGGCGTGCATCGCGGGCCTGGAGGCCGTGGCGGAATCGGTGAGCGGCGAAGTTTTTAACGTGGGCGCGGCGGAGTTGAATTTGCAGATCGCGGAATTGGGGAGCGTGGTGGCGCAAGTGATTCCTCAGGTGGAAATTGAGACGGTGCAGACTGAGGATCGCCGGAATTACCGGGTGACGTTCAACAAGATTCGCGAGCGGCTGGGATTCGATTGCTCGAAGACGGTGGAGAACGGGATACGAGAAATTTATGGCGCGATTCGCGCGGGGCTGATTACGGATTTTACTACCGCGCAATTCAACAATCAGTTTGCGTTGCGGGCGTTGGTGCGCACCGGGGCGAGGCAGTCCGCACCGTTACAAAAGGGCAATCAGAATTCGCTGGAGCGCGGCGTTGGTCACGCCGCCGGATTGTAGTTAACCGGAACTTAATAGAGACGAGCGGTGCTTTACCTCTTCAAGAAAAGCGCGGCGAGATTCATTTAGCGTTTGCGGATTAAATTGAGCGGCCCTGGCCAAGTTGCGTTCGCTCATGGCGAGCAAGCGATCGGAATCTGCCGCGACCTGTAGGATCAGTTTCGCTAACGCTTCGGGAGAGTTAGGGGGCACCAAATCGCGGGGCTCGAGAAGCTCAGGAATTCCTCCCACCGCGCTTGCGATGCAGGGGCATCCCCTCGACATCGCTTCCACAAGGGCGCGAGGCAAGCCTTCCGCACGAGAAGGCATGACGAACAGATCGATAGAATCGAGGAACTCAAAAATCGACCTTCCGGACGAAAGTTCGCCGTGGAACTCAACGCGGTCTGCGATGTTGAGCTTCAAGGCTAGGTCTTTCATTTCCGGTAGGCAGCGGCCAGCTCCTACCATTGCGAGTTCAAAAGTGAGGTGGCCTTGGCATAAAGCTGCCGCATGAATAAGCGTATCGGGACCTTTGTACATCTGTGCGAAACTGCCGACGAAACCGATGCGGATGGTACTGCCGGTTTTTGAGTCTCTCCAAGGTAACTCTCGGAGGCGCTGATGTCTTCCTTTTATGGTTCCTGCGGAAACGCTTGCATTTTCCAAGCAGACGTCGGAGCACCCGACAGCGTACGCGCTTTTTGATGGTGGGTAACGTTGTTGCAGCGTTTCGGAGGTGACGTAGTTAACGGCAACGGCACCAGCACAGATGCGTTTCAGCTGCTGTGTAGCGATACGGCGAAAAATAGGGCGGGATATATGCGGCCAAGTTCCAGGGCCGAGCGCCTCCCAGGGATCACCCATGACTTCCAATGCGTAAGGTTTTTTCGCATGGATAATTTCGCGCCACACCATCTGGCTCACGATTCCGGGTACGCGCAGAAGATAGGCTTCGCAATTATCAATGGCATGTCTCGCGATTATTCGGGCCTGGCGACGAGCGCTTAGATATTCCCAGGGTCCGGTGTGATCGGGAAGCGGTCGGAAGGAAACACGCGGGCCATCGGCGCGGTGGTGATTATTTCCCAGGCGTTGGCTGCGCCTTATGCGGGCGACAACAACAACTTCATCGAATGCTTCCAGGTAGCGGCACCAAGATGAATACGTGGCTGGACCATTCGAATATACTCCCCCCGAAGGTGCCCGGGAGAAGTGCTCTTCGCTCGTGACCAAGAGGCGTCGGAAGAGTTGGTGAGGAAGTGGGTTTTCGCTAAGGGGATCGTGAATGTGTTGTTTTGAAATTTTCTCCGTCACGGTTTCAATATGACTGGCGGTGTAGGCGCAATGTCGGCGATCGGGTGCCTGATCGAACTTTTTTGATCGACGCCAAAAAGGCGGCGGTAATCAGCGATCCGTCGACAACAAACAAAAACAGCACGTTGTCTGAATCAGCTATGAATGCCGTAGCGAACAGAATTGTGACGAGAGGAGCTAGAAACGTCCGCGCATCCGCAGGGTCCCAACTTGTTAATTTCCTTCGGTACCAACCCAAACACGCGCCGTAAATAGCGTATGCAGGAAGCACGCCCCAAGGTCCGAAGTTGAGCAACGCTTCTCCAGTGAGCCCGTATACACGCATTGAGTCATAAGATGAGGACTTACCTAACGTCGCTTCCGTGCCAGCATCGACTTTATAGTTCGGCCGGTTCGGCCATAAAAATCTCGGCACCAAAAAAGATGGCGCACCAATATAAGTGAGACCCCACCGATAATCATAGTCCTTCGGAAATTTGACCAAATTGTAAAGCATGTAAGCATTCACATCGGCACGAGCCAGATCATCTAACAATAAAAGCTTGATGTCTCGGTAGCCTGTTGGTTGGGTCCAAGCGCTGGGACTTTCAATGACACCAAATGCAGTTCTCCCCTGGTCTTTGTAAAAGCCGTAAAAATACATGAAAGCGATCAAGAAAACTAATCCAACAGCAACAACCTTTCGCGATAAACGATCAACCCGATAATGAATGATTCCAGCCATCCAGAACATCGCCCAAATGGTTGCAGAGCGACTCCCGTACCACCCCATTAGAATGAACTGGCTCAACCCAAAAGCGCAGACTAGCGCAATTCCGATGGATGCAGGGCGGCGACGATGGAGTTCGCGGTTAGTCCATACATATATGAGAATGATGAAGCATAGAACTGATAGTGGCCACGCAAAGACCAACAACCAGCCCTTGCCAGTATAGGCTTGCAGATTTTCCTCGAATGATTTCACCATTCCGGGGATTCCGTTAAGCAAAGAAAAAAATGCGTAGACTCCCGCTACAGAACAAGCCAACGCCAGGGAAAAAAAGAAATGAAATCTCTTTTTGTCGATCTTCCAAGTTGTGGTGGATTTGGCGGCGTAGTTAAAAACGTAATTGTGAGATAAGCGATAAACGAGCAGGCTCGCAGCGTTTAAGGCCGTCATGGCCCCGAGCCATGGTCGCCAGTCGCCACCGAGTACAAGGTCATTGTTCACGCCAAATCTGTCCCATGTGACATGAAGTAAGGGGGTGACGAAGCACCCGTAAAATGACAGGCAACCGATCACAGCTTTAGGATCGAAGAGATCGAGTCGCCCTCGTATCCATCGAATCACGTCCACACCAGCGATTGTTCCGCAAGCAATCAACGGAATCAGAAACCAGTGAATGATAGCGGGACCGAGAGTTGCGAAAGTCAGCGCCAAGGCACACGTGCAGACGAACGAAAGGACGTAATCTGCTCTTCTATATCGATTAGACCAACCTTGCGTGGAGCGGTGTGCTAAAAATCTGCCAGGTTCGAGCGCAATCGCGTTTTGTTGGCTGCTCAATGGAATTTCCTAGCTCGTTTGGAATGCTTCAACCGGGTAAGACTTCGCGCTTTCGGTCAGTCCGGCGTAGATGTTCGCGATTTCACCGGCGGTTCGTTCTACGTCGAAGAGGTGGCGGGTCATTTTGTGACCTGCGACGGCGAGGCGGTGGGTTTCAGCGCGGTTTTGCAATGAGCCCAGCATGGCGGCGGCGATGGCTTGGGGATTACGCGGGGGTATGAGCCTCCCGGAGATGCCTTCTTGGACGAGGTCTGGAAGGCCACCGACGTTTGTGGCGATGACGGGGACTCCGCTGAGGAGAGGCTCGACGGCGCCGCCGAGGTTTTCGGAATGGGAGGGGACTACGGCTAAATCGAGGTCGGGGTAGAGAGCGGGGACGTCGGAGCGAGTGCCGAGGAAGGTTAGATAGCCGTTGCACTGGCGATGTGCTAGCTCGCGCAGATGCGACTCATATTTTGTTGCGCCGTTCCAGGCGCCGCCGATTATTACGCCATGGAGATTGGGGAGTTGGTTTTTCGCGATCGGGAAGGCGGCGATGAAGTCTTCGTGGCCTTTTAGGCCGACGGTTTGGCCGAGGAAGCGCTTGGGCGCGTACATGTAGCAGATCATGCCGACTAGCGGCGTGTCCGGGGCGAGTCGCAGCTCGCCGCGTAAATTATTTTTGCGTGTGGTGGTGAATAGATTCAGATCGGTGCCGGGGTAGGAGAGGAAGACGCGCTGCGAAGGGATGCCCAGTTGGTGATATTTTTGCTGAGTCCAGCGGCAGCCAGCGATCCAGTGATCTTGCGGGCCAGCGGAAAAGGTGTCGAGATACGCGAAGAAAGAATGCTCGAGATGCAGTGGGCCGGGGACTTGGAAGATGCGGGGGATGGGGGAGGATTTGCCCAGGGCGGCTCGGACTACGAGGGTGGTGCCGACATGGTGCGTGTGGATGATGCCGGGGCGCACGGATTTGACCAGGCTTTTGCAGGATTTGAGTACGGCGGGGATTTGCCAAGGGCGCTTGGTGGGGACGTCGAGATTTATGGGGACTACGGTGGCGCCTGCTTCTTGATACTTTGGCGCGAGGCCTGCTGTGGCTGAGGGAAGCGCGACCACTATTTCAAAGCCTAGCGAGCACAGGACTCTGACTTGATGGTAGACCCAGGTTGCTCCGGTGGCGGTTTTGACGATGTGCAGGATCTTCATGAGCAGCGCGTGGTCATGGCGCGAACGTTGAACGCACTGAAAACAATACCGCAAAAGGGTGCGTTGCGCAGAGTACAAAGACGGGCGACGGGCGGAATCGAAGATGACTGGCGCGGATATAAAAGTGACGCTGGTCAGGAGCAAAGCTGGTAGACAATTTGCTTGGATGGTGCTACATCTTGGGTGATTAATGCGAGCGGTGAGTGGTGAAATTTTGAGTGGATCTTTGAGACGACGGGTGAATACGTCGATGAGAGTGGCGCTGCTGGCGGCGGGATTGTTTTGTGCTCTGCCATTGATAGCCGGCGCGCCGAGGGCTGCGCGGAAGGCCCAGAATCAAGCGCTGGGCTCGATGACTACGGTTGGAAATGTATTTATTAATGGCGTGCCAGCGCCGGCGGACTTGACTATTTTCCCGGGCGATACGCTGAAGACTGGTGACATGGGTTCGGCGGCTTTTTCGCTAAGCGGGAAAGGCGGGTTCAAGATTCTTTCTAACAGCGAAATGGTTTTCCCACCGGACCCGCGATACTCCGCGGAATTGAAGGCGGGATCGGTGGTGATGAATTCCTTTAATGGCGCGACGGATGTTTCGCTACGAGTGGGAAATTATGTGATGGCGCCAGTGATTGAGGCGCAGCAATCGACTTCGCAAGTAGTGAGGCACGCGGATGACTCTTTTACGGTTACGTGCCTGGAAGGCAGCGTGGGGTTGATTCCGCTGGAAGGTGCTACCGGGCGCGTTTTGCAGTCGGGAGAGTCGGTCAACATTTTACCGTCCGGTGAATTGGATATAGCGAAGGTGCCGGGAGCGGCGCCGGTTGCAGCGCCGAAACAAACGGCACCGCCGGAAGCCAAGCCAAATCCCGCTGAGCAGCCTTCCACGACGCAACCACCGCCCGAGGCTCCAGTACCGCCGGTGCAACACAAGGACAAGACCAAGGAATATATTTTGATTGGCGTGATTGCCGGCGGCGCGGTCGGAATCGCCGCAGGAGTTGCCGGGGCCGGGCACGGGCATTCTTCGGTGAGTCCGTCGACGCCGTAGCGCAAAGCAAACTTCAAGAACTTCCTAAGAGAACGCTTCTTCGATCAAGCCAGAAATTCCCAGATTATTTTGTAAGTTTAAACGTGAAGTAGATGGATTGGTCCGTCTCGACAGGATGGCCACCGAGGGTGGTCTGGCCATACTGCCAGGAACGCACCGTGCCCATTGCGACGCCGGCTAATTCAGGAGGACCTTTGACCAAGTGGACGGACAAAATATTGCCGTCTGCACCGACGAGAACCTCCAATTCTACGGTTCCTTGAATTTGCATGCGCTGAGCCTCGATCGGGTAAGGCGGGGCCGGTCCGCTCTTCAAGCGCCCAATCTGAAGATCAGAGCCAGCTGGGCGCGCCGCATCGGAGGTGTTGCGAATGGTACGGAAGCGAGAAAAGACCGAGACGGTTGGAACCTGATTCGGAATGGCGGTTGTAGAAGCAGGTGGGGCTGCACTAGCGGGCGACGGATTGGTCGAGGTGGAGGTAGCGCGCTGTGAAGAATTATTCTCCTGGGTTTCGGCTGGGCGCGTCGAAGAGTTTTCTGTGACGCCGGCGACGGAAGCGAGATTGGCGTCTGGTTGTTGATTGCGCGACACGGGAGGCGCAGGTGATGCGGATGGCGAATCAGCGGCCGCGACGGGTTGGGCATTTGCGTTGGAAAACCCGGCTGGAGCGGTTTGCACGTGGTGAACAACTTCAGGGAAACCGGAATTTTGTTCGACGGGCTGGTCCGGATTACGATCAGCGCCGCTTTGAATCGAGGTGGGTGCAGATGCAGAAAGCTGTTCACCGACGCTGCGCGAGGCGGAAGCACTGTGTTGAATGGGCGGGTTTGAGATTTGAGTTTGCGCCCGCGTGGGACGTGGTTCATCGACGAACTGCTCATCACTTTTAGGTGCGCTTTTGGAGGGAGCGGTGTTTCGGGGCTGATCATAAAATTCGCGGGATGATTCGGCATTCGAAGTGGATGCAGTCGTTGAGGCTGTTGGCTGGTTTGTCGGCGCCGGGTTTGGGTTTGCAGAAGAAGTTGCCTCCGGTACGCTCGCCGCGGCAGAAGAATTCTGCGTCGTTTCCTGTGATACCGGCGTAACAGGCTTTTTGCTTCGGAAAAGGGTTGCGGCACCCAAGAGTGTGCCAATGGTCACCACGATTATGGCGGCTTTTTTCCACTGACCTGTAGATCTCTTAGGCGCAACAGACCAGTCAGGCTGAGCAAAAACTGGGGCAACTGGCAAGCCGCGAGAAATGTCTGGGAAAGGCCCGACTGAGAGAGACTTGCCGGCTTGCAAGCTCGGATTCGGTGGGTGGACGTGCGGCGGCACGAACGCTGGCGGAGATGTTAGGTTCGGCGCTTTGGTGTTCAATTCTACGGATGCGACAGTCGCGCGGTTTGACAGTGCTGCGGAGAGTGGTTTTTGTGACTGAAGCAATATTGGAGCGGACGCAACTGGGGCCGGTTTGGTGGACGAGGGCGCGGGGATTATAGCTGGAACGGGCGCGAGATTCTTCTCGACCATCGGAGGGGACGCTTTGGTTGGCGCGAGGGGTGGCACTTTTACTGCTAAGGGTGACCGCGGTGGCGCGGATGATGGATTGTTTGCGGAAGGAGGTGCAGGCTGTGCGTCCAGTGATATAGCCAGCGGGGAAATATAAGCAGGGATAGGGACCGAGTCTGGGGCCATCAATGTTACGGGCACCGTGGTTACGGGCGCCGGGGTTTTTGGCCGGGGCGAAATTTTTTCATGCTGCTCCAGAGGGCCATTGGCGAGCGGATTTGGAGAGAGTTGAGTTCGAGAAAGCGGATTTTTGACTGACGCAGTCTTAGGCAACGGCTGCGAATCGATCCATTGAGCGATCTGGGCTTGTGCTTCGTCCGACAAATTTTCGAAATGGGCGCCGACCATTTTTTTTGAGGGACTCTTCCAAACGATCCAGGCCGATGACTCTATAAAATCGCGGGCGTCAGGCAATTGAAAGCGAACTACAGGAAGCTTATCGGACTCGAGTATCTTTGCGGCACGAACGCAGAAGCCAGTTTTACTAAGGTTGGTCATGAGGCCGCCGTTACCGTCGTTCAGTTGCACGTAGGTGGAGGCGGTCATGGGGAGGCGGTGCTGAGAGCGTCTTTCTGGGGGCGGCTCGGCATTCGCGCCAGCAACGGTCTTTTCTTCGTCCTGAGGCTCGGACTCTTCTACTTCGGGCTCGTCCAGGGGGCTCGAGAGCGCGGACGAGAAAGGATTCAGATTTTTTGGAGGATTATGGCTGTGGACTGTGGTTGTTTTCTGGGGCGAGAATTCCTGATGGACGACTTCGCGGCGCGGGAATTCCTGAGGAAATTTTAGCGATGGCGAAGCCACAGCTGAACCACTGGGCTTCTTATCGCCATTGGTGTACCCAGAAATCTGCGAATCGATCCATTTCTGAATTTGTTCGCGGGCGGAAACAGGAAGATCGATGAAACGCACACCGGCGCGTTTTCTTGTTTCACCAATCCAGTTGATTTCGCCGGAAGTTTCGATGGTTTCATTGGTGCGCGGAAGCTGAAAACGGAAGAGTAAGGTCTGGTTGCCAACCAAAGCTTGAGCGGAGGCTACCGCCATGCCGCCTTCACTAATATCGAGAATAATGCCACCGTTACTGTCGCCGATTTCAATATATTCGGTGGGCCTGACGGGGTAACGAGGGTTTTGGCGGCGTTCGGTGGTCAAAGGACCCTTCGACGGCATCTGCGGTAGTGAATCTGGCATAACCAGTCTCCGAAGATTAGCGCTGGCTGTGGGCGCAGTAGTGCTCCGGCGTCAAGTATACGCGTGCGGAACTGCGCGCTTCAAGGTACCAACGTACCTAAACTAGGCCAAATAGAGTGGTCTGGATAAGGTCAGGGAGAAGACCTTGGGGCAGGGGGTGCGGTCAGGGAAACACGGCTAAGCCAGAATGCGCCAGCGATCTTGTTATCAAGTTTTTGGCTGGGGGAGCGGACAATTCTCACAATTAGCAAATGAGTTTCGGGAGGTGTTTCGAAGGAGAACGATTGTTCTGACCATGGTGTTGTGCCGATGAGCGGATCCGTTGAGCCAAGGATCTTATTTGGATCGTACCCGTCGGAAATCTGTACGCCTACGCCTGCCTCGGTGGTGATGGCTTGGGAGCGGGTGAAAGCCGAAAACGTATATTTAGTGTGAGGTTGAGCGGGAACGAATTGAAGTACGGACCCATAGTAAAGATTTTGGGTGCCGTCGAACTCGATGCGCAGGGAGCGGGAGTCTGCGGTTGGGCCTGCAGAATCCTGGTTGACGGTGATGCCCTTTACCGGAAAGACGCGCCACTCGAAGGCGCCATCGAGAATATCGGCCTGCAGGTTGCCGTTGGTGATCAAGTTATTTGCGGAAGCTGGTGAAGGGATGCGATCTGGAAAGCGGGAGACGAGTGAGGACCATACCTGGGAAGCACGATCAAGTTCGTGAGTTCTGATCAAGGTATCGAGGAAGGGGAATGCTTCCTTGGGTTCGAATGGCCAATTAAATGTTACCAAGCGATTCCAGGTTTCTTGCGCAGCCGAAAAATTGCCGTGCTGCGTTTCAAAATTAAGATAAGCGAAGTATGCAGGAATGTTCGGGGAGAGGAGTTTATCGAGTACAGTCGCGGAATTGATGCCGGCGTGATCGCAAAGCGCGAAGATTTGATTTTTCTCGATGATGTTGGAGGAAAGTATTTTTTTGAGTGGGGACAAGGCATCGTTGTTATTACCGGATCGAACATAAAAATTCGCGAGCTTCCAATTGATCTCCGGTGAATTGGGGAAGAGTTGTTGGGCGCGCTGAAAAAGTAGTAGCGAGACGTCAGTGCGTCCGGCCCAATCGTTGGCTTGGGCGAGATCGGCGGTGTAGCCGGCATCGAAGGAAGATAGGCGCACCGCGGTTTGATAGAGACGGATTACCGCCTCGGGATCAGGATTTTGACCATATGAGTGAACCAACTGTGCGAGTGCGGCAGGATATACCGGATTCGCGGGATCCCAGGTCATTGCCTTTTGCAGAGCATCCGGTAGATTTTGGCGGAAATAGCAGGATGCGACGCCGTGCCGCGCTGTCGAGACGATGAGGAGGAGCGCAAAAACGCCAAGAAGGAAGCGCGCTGCGATTGTTAACCTAGGACCGTCCACGGACTAGATTCTATATCCGAGTTGCTTCTTAGAATAAGTCACGGCGGCGGTTTCAATATTGAGCCATTCGGTGAAATGCATTAACGAACCGCTGCCGCAATGGCTGCGACGACGCGTTGAATTTGCTCGATAGTCAGTTCGGCGAAAATGGGCAACGATAAAACCTCTTTCGCGACTTGTTCAGCGTGGGGCAAGTCTCCTTCGTGATAGCCAAGCTTGGCGAAAACTGGCTGCAAGTGCATGGGCGTCGGATAGTAGACGGTCGCGCCAATGCCTTGCTCTGCCAAGACAGATTGCAGGCGGTCGCGATTGCGCACGCGAATGGTGTATTGATGATAGACGTGTTCCGCCCAGGGAACTTCGACTGGCGTGACGACTCCGGGAACGGCCTTTAGCAGTTGACTATATGAACTGGCATTTTTTCGGCGGGCCGTTCCCCAATCGTCGAGATGCCGTAACTTAACGCGTAGTATGGCGGCCTGAATTTCGTCCAGGCGGCTATTCCATCCCTGTTCGGTGGCGTAATATTTTTTGGCGCTGCCGTGATTACGCAGCACGCGTAAGTGTTTCGAATAGGCTTCGGAATTGGTGACAATCATTCCTCCGTCGCCGTAGGCTCCGAGATTTTTGCTGGGGAAAAAGCTGATACAGCCGAGATCACCGAGGCAGCCCGTTTTGCGATCTTTATATTTGGCGCCAATGGATTGGGCATTATCCTCGATGACTTTCAGGTTGTGACGGTGAGCGATGGAGTTTATGGGATCGATATCCGCGGGATGGCCATAGAGATGAACAGGCATGATGGCGCGTGTGCGCGGAGTAATTTTTGATTCTAGTTGAGCGGGATCGATGGCGAATGTCGACGGATCGATGTCGACAAAAACCGGAATGGCACCGAGGAGCGAGACGGAGTCCGCAGTGGCGATAAAACTGAAAGTCGGCATTAACACTTCATCACCGGGGCCTACGCCGGCAGCATGAAGAGCGAGGATTAAAGCGTCGGTGCCGGAGGCCACTCCGACGGCGAATTTAGTGCCGCAATATTGGGCGATTTCTTCCTCGAGCGCCTGAACTTGTGGTCCGAGGATGAATTGTTGAGATTCCACGACAGCGTTGATGGCCGTCGAAATTTCACCTTTGATGGAGAGCCATTGAGCTTTTAGATCGAGTGACGGGATGGGCTCAAGGTTTGTTTTAGTAGTCAGGGTATCGGTCACGTTTTTACCTTACTTATATAAGCCTTCGTGATTTTCTCACTCTACCAATTAAGCTTTCTCTCACACAACGGCGCAAAGACAAGAGATCGCAGCGCCAAAAAACAGACCGCGACTATCTATTTATTTGTTCAGCAGAGTGTTCAAAAGGGAGGCGAGTTGGCTTTCCTCCGACGCGCTAACGATTACGTCGGCGAGGCTTTGGTCAGTCAGTTGGGCTAGTTGTTGGGCGAAGATGCGCACGGCGAATGCGCGCGGCACATAGATATTCTGAGTTGGCGCGGTAATTGTCCATCCGGATTTGACGTGCTGCATTTCCCATCGTTGCTCATCGTGGCGAGCGAGTTTATCCAACTTCCCTGACGTCAGAAGCGCTTCGGTATCGATGCTGACGTCAGCCCATCCATGCTTGCCTTTAAACTCCAATCGCTCAACACGCAATTGAGTGAAGATTGCGACGGGCGATTTGGAGTGCAGGAGAAAGTCAGCATTCAAATCTTGAGAAACAGATTGATACGTTTGGGAAATGGCTTCCTTGACCTGTTCGGTCGTGGGCTTTTTATCCCCAATATTTATCACGGTCTTGGAAGGTACTGTGTGAGCGATTTCGTCTATGTCGGAAACATGCGAATTTGGCGAGTCGTCATCGCTGGCTGGAGGCGCTAAGGAGTCTCGTGATGTCACATTTGTTCTGGTCTGGTCTGCGATTGATTGACTGACCAATTGAGTTCTAAAGTTGCTCTCCAGATTATTTCGTGGCGTGACCTGACGCGCAGTGAGGATGGTTGGGTCGTTGGCCGCGCGATAACGATAGAAATGCGGGGTACCCCGCCGGCGCCAATAGGCAGACGTGTAATCTTCAGTGTCCAGTCCAGAGCGTAGTGAGCTGTAGAAGAAGTGTTGACGGGGATCAAGCACCAGGCCTACATGACCGCGCCAAACGATCAAGTCACCGGGCTGCGGCGAACTAACGCGAACAAAACTGGCCTGTCCGCGATAAAGATCAGCGGATTTCGCGTAAGGATACGGAAAGCCAGCCAGGTCGTAAATATCATTGACCAGGTGCGAGCAATCAGGCTTGGCGTGTTTGCCGCGCAGAGACCGGTGGTGATCGGAGATGGCATCGACGATAGCCAGGCCCTCGTCGCGAGTTAGCAATCGATACGATTCGCGGCGGCCGTCTTGTGAGGCCGTCGCACGCTGCGGATAGGACGCCAGGCCCGCAAATACCGCAAGCACAACAGAAAATAACGCCAAGCGGTGCCGCAGCTTGGCTGGCCCGTTGCAAAATAAGCGTGAACAGAAAGAAGTCATCTTTGCTCGTCTTAGAAACAGCATTCAAGCTTACCCTGACGTGGGCCATCGCAGGGTTTCCATGAAGGCCAGGTCCATGTTTAGAAGGCACCTGTCCGTTGGTACATCAGCCGGTGGCAAAAATGTGATTGCCACCTTTGTCTTTCGATGCTCCGCGAGCCGGTAAAGGGTCCCCGAGAGCGGCCACCCACCTGCCATGTTGCTGATTATCCGAACGATGACTGACGTTGGCTGCGGACTTCGCGAAACGGTTACATCTAGGAAACTGTGAACTAAACCGTACTTTTCGGTGCGGACTCGCTTGTTAGACTACGACCGAGGACAGGCGTGCCCGCGCATGAGCCCCCACGAAACCGAACGCCTTAATTTTGGCCAGCAGATTGTGTACGCCCGACCCATCAGTGTGTTGCTGGCGCTGATAGCGGTGGTTGAGCAACCGGCCAAGACATACCCGGACTATGCTCTAAGCTTTTTGATTGGGTACCTCGTAATTTCACTGTTGGCTATTCCTACTGAATGGGCTTTTCGTAGCCGACCCTGGCATTTGCCGCTCACGGTTGACCTGTTGGCGTTAGGCGTCTTTCTGTATATCAGCCCGTTTTCCGTAGCGTTGTGGTTTCCGTATTTATTTGTGTGTTACGCATCCGGGTCGCGCTGGGGGCTTACGTCTGCGATTCCCATTGCGGGGGTACTTTCGCTGGCGTTGGTGGTACGTACGGCGCTTGAAGGGCAGATCGGTTGGATACGAGCAATCGGCTGGATGGCGCTAGTGGTTATCACATTTGCTGCCGGCGGAGGAATGGCTTTTCTAGGTGACTTGAGTCGGCGCTATGTGGCGGAAAATGAGTTTCTGTCGCGGATCACCGGCACGATGCAGGTCGACCAAGGGCTGGCCGAGTCTTTACGTTTACTGCTGGAGGAACTGGCTAACGCGTTTCGCACCGAAGAAGCCATGCTCGCGTTTCGGGACATCGATCTCGAACGCATTTTCTTGTGGCGTCTGAAGGGCGGGGAAAGTGACCGGCTGATTCCTCAGGCGTTGCCGTTATCGCGTTGTGACGGATTTCTGCTGGATGATATGGACGCTACGGTGTGTTGGAACGGTCTGAACGGTGAGGGCTCAGGCTTTGGCTGGAACCGCACAACCCACCGCAGATTGAAGACTTTGCCGAGGTTACCGGGGACCACTCAACACGAACTGAAACTGCGCTCCTTAATGAGCGTCACCTTTGATCAAACCGGCCAGCCGGCTGGGCGAATTTTCCTTATAAATCAGCGAGATCACAGGAAGCCTTTTCAAAAAGCTGATCTCGCGTGGCTGGAACGTATCGCCCGCCACGTCGGTCCAGCGCTTGAGAATATCTTCCTGCTACGGCACCTCCGTGCACGTGCCATTGAGGGCGAACGTAGCCGAATATCACGTGATCTTCACGATGGTATCTTGCAGACTTTGCTTAGTATTGAGATACAGCTAGATGTGTTGCGGCGCCGCGTGGCGGCCTCACCCGAACAGTCGGCAACCAGCCTGGCGGCGTTGCAACAAACGGTGCGAAATGAGTCCGCAGAGCTGCGGCACCTGGTCACGGACTTGCGGCCTTTACGGGTGCAAAGCGCGGATCTGGTTGATTTGATGCGGGGATTTGCCGAACGCTACCGTAATGAATCCATCGTGGCGCTGGACCTGCTGATCGATTCGGCTGAAATTCACGCCCCTGACCGGGTTTGCCGGGAGATTTTCCAGATATATCGTGAAGCACTTAACAATATAAAAAAGCATGCTAAGGCTTCCCATGTCGTGGTAAAACTGTCACAGGATGACAGCGCCCTGGTGTTGGTCGTCGACGACAATGGCGAA
>DATBBY010000049.1:0-27353 GCA_036270765.1 Candidatus Acidiferrum sp. | reverse complement strand
AAAGATGTCGGTATTTATCTGCGGAGAGGGGCTGTCCCTGCGTAGTCCCGGAATCGGAAACTTTAAAATCCACGTGTACGGTTAATGCTTTAGTCAGGCTGTGAGCCAGTGGTCCACGTCTTCATCTCTTGAATTGAATTTTTTCCCACTGGTCGAGGTCGCGGTCCCGATTTTTTAAGAACTCGGTCCAAAGTAGCGGTAGTGGCCCGTGATCTTCCAATTAAACAAAACGCTTTCCATTCTTGGGCCCTGACCAATATTATGCACAACCATGTATTGCCCGCTTCGCGGATCCTTCCTGTCCACAACAATCCCGATGTGCGGGACATGTCCTCCCAAATCCCAAGTGACGAGGTCCCCGGGAGAATAGTCATCAATTTGATGGCTAAGCGGCAGAGATTGGCCTTTGCGCACGAAGAAGGCCATCAAATTTGGGACTCTGCGGTGATCAATATTGGAATCCGGACCTGACGTCGAATCCCAATTGTGCGGGTAGGCTGAAAAGTTCTGAACCATATCCTCATGAACTTGCTTCTGGAGATCAATGCCTAACGCCCTGTAGGCACGTATAACCTCATCGGTGCAGACGCCCGTGTGCTCGGGAACGTCTCCACCAGGATATGGTATTCGCACATAAGAAGGATCGTAGCGGACCGCGTGGTGCGTTCTTTCGATCGCTGCAATGACTAATTTGTGAAGGAAAATCTGGTGTGAGTTTGCGTCGAGAACTGTTGTTTGTGGAGACGCAAAGCCCACAGCACAGGCAAAAAGCAAGGGCAACACGGCTTGTCCCCGGACCGCCCAGGCTCTCATGCAAATATTTTACCAGTGCTTTTACAGTCGCCGTTACACCTGTAACTTCTGCCAGTTATCGACGAGGTAGGAGGGACTCAGACTACGGCGCTATGCGACTAGTTATTTTCTGTCTCTTAACATCCGGTCTGTCGTCGCTGTCTCCATCAATGACGCAAGCCAGGCTTCCGCTGAGGTTCCTATCATCAAGATTATGAAGGAAGACAGCTCGATCAGGTTCCACGTGAAGGCCTCAGTGGCGATAGACGGGGCGCATTCGACAGGTCGATGCAACACTGCAACCATGACCTCTGCGGACGTGGAGTCAGGCGTTCTGGACATCAAGATTCAGGCAGCCAGTGTGAATACCGGGAGCGGTATGAAAGACGGAAAATTGAAAAGCAAAGACTTTTTTGATGCCGAGCACGATCCGTTGATCACGTTTCACTCGACGAAGATTGTACAGACTGGCCCAGACACGCTCGATTATATCGGCGATTTCACGATACGCGGAGTGACCAAACCGAGAAGCTGACGTTTAGGCTTTCCGGCAAGGGGACGGGCTCAGGCGAGATTAACGGAACGATGGCCTTCGAACGGCATGAACAAAGGCATCCCCTTGGTAAAGATCGCCGACCGCGTCGAAGTGATAGTCGACCTCAAAGGGAAGCGAGTAAGCGGACCTCCGTTGGTATTCAAGCAGTAGCCGCTCGCTGCCGGTACTGCTCAGTGTTACGCCCCCCCGGCGCAAAAATCTTACAAGTAAAAACGCCCACCTTCTTGGAGAGTTCGCCGGTTACTTATTTCCTTCGTTCGGGTTTCGGCAAAAGAACATCTGAGATGAGATCGCACCTCAGAGCAACCGCGCGAGCCCGAAAGGGTTGACTGGCTCGCGATTGGTCTGGTTCAGGCACTGGATCAGAGTCAGACTAAACGGGGGAAAGCCGCTCGGGGCTCCTGAGCAGAACTTTGCCGCGAAGCTTTTTCACAATGCGGTTGCGTTGCCACTCATTCAACGCGCGGCTCGCGGTAAACGGTGTGACGTTGGCTGCGTTTGCTAACTCTTCATTCGTAACGTCGACTTCGATGCCGTCCGGCACCTTTTGCCCAATTATTTGGGCGGCGGAGACCAAAACCTGGGCGAGTCTCTGACGAGCTGTGTGGCAGCTCAGAGCTTTGTGGCTCGCAACGTACCAATCGAAATGGTCGTAGCCGATCAAAAACGCATTGTCTACGAGAATTGGATACCTCGCAACAAGTCGCCGAAGTGTGTTTCGATCCCATGATAAAACGCAACTATCTTTAACGGTTTCTGTGCTGACGATATATGTGGAAGGTTTCGACACGAGCGCTGCGCCACCAAATGCTTCGCCTGGCGTGAGCCAATACAGCGAGAGCTTTTGGCCCTGCTCGGTCATGTAAAAATGTCTGGCGCGTCCGTTCGTTAACACAAACATATGCTCAGCCGGATCGCGTTGATGTACGACAACCGAATTGGCACGGAAGTGCAGCTCGTTTCCTGCTGCTAGAACGATCTGCAGATCACGGGGAGCCAGTCCCTCGAGAAATCTCGACCTGAGAGCTGGGGTCGCCACAGCAATTCCCGTAACGGGCATAGGTGAACCTCCTGGAAAGGAGGGATTAGCAGTTCGCCAGACCAGCACACACTGGCAGAACTGACAGAATCAATTACGGCTCGCTAGCACGCGTCCTCTCGAACACTGCCTTGAGGCACGCTTTCACTCAGAAATCTAGTGCTCTTCAGTGGGAATTGAGAGATTCAGCCAGGCTGATGAGGTTTTGGGGTTGGATCCTGATGATGCCGCGTCCGGGGCTGTCGATATCTGCGATGAGCAGCAATGAGACAGCGATTAATGTTGGCATTACAAAAAACCGAATGCTTTTGTTATCCCCCGGTCGCATATAGTAGCCAATCATGACGTTGCAACATATCGCGATCACCCACATCAGCCCCCAAGCAGCCAGTGGGATCCGATTCAGCCAGGCAGCTTGAGTGTAGCCCTGGGAGTTTAGAACATCGTTCATTCCCGAGACGGCAAGTGCATCGACCGCGCTGTGCCCCGAGCTGGCGGGCATCTTCACGGCATCCCATAGTTCGGTTTGAAGCTTGGAAGTAGTGGCATTGACCTGGCGCAACTTGTCGTGGTTGCTGGTTGTATAGAACAAGATGCGCTGATCAAGATAGCTCCGCAACAAGTCCCGAACTTTGCCTGCGTTGGCGGCGGGAAGCAGGTCTGCTCTGACATATTCCGTGCCAATGGCGTTGGCTTCTTCCTCTTCGTAATTCTTGCGCTGATCGTAACGAGTGCTGGCCATGGAGAACGTGAAACCGATAATCAAGGCAAGAAGGGTGAGTATTGCAGCGAGGATAATCCCGTAGTCCGCCCGTTCTTTCTCGTCCATGTCGTCGCGGTCTTTTCGCAGCGCAGCACCGAATCGTGCCGATGCCGCCAGAACAGCGATCGTTACCACGAACGTTAACACCGGATGGTTTACTAGTAACGTCATATAAGCAGCCTACAGTAGGCGATACTGTACAGCAGAATGAGTCGCGAGGCATTTTTGTTCGTTTGCGCTCGCCAGAGCTTCAGACAAGTCGGGAAGCGAATTTGAACTTCCGCCGGGGAAAATCTCTATCATCTACAACGATGAGAAACATACGAAAACCACTTCATACTCAGGCGACGAGGGATCCCTTGCCTTTACCGTGACCAGCAACGCGAGCGGCGCGACGATAGGATTTCTCGGCGGAGCGAACGGTACGACCCTCGATGCTGAGATTCATTGCACCGACGACAGCCACGGAAATTGGATCGCGTGCCAGCAGACTGTTAAGACCGGCGGCGTCTCTAGGGTCGAAAAGATGTGGCGCAGGAGGATTACGTATCGGTAGCGCGCGTGTCCTATAAACTCACCCTCGAAGAGTCTCAACTCCAGCGTAGTCGCATAATCTGAAACTGAGCCGATACTCTCGCGACACATCGTTTGCATCCCTACAATCCGTGTGTTAACTTTGCGCGGTAAAGGGAAATCGCCCGAGAACCTCGCGACGGTCGCCGTGCCACACACCAAACAACTCTCGCCATCGACAATTGGCGCTCCAAAGACCCTCGGTCCCTTGAGCGTGGAGGAGTCCGAGCTGCTCAGACTGCTCGATCTTTCCCGCATGCCACGGCACGTGGCGGTTATCATGGATGGTAACGGCCGCTGGGCGCAGCGCCGTCATCTTCCGCGAATCGCCGGCCACCGCTACGGCACCAAGACAGCTCGCACCACCATTGAAACGTGCGCGCGGCTCAACATCGAAGCTCTGACCCTCTACGCTTTTTCCGTTGAGAATTGGCGCCGCCCCAAAGTTGAAACCGATTTCCTCATGCAACTGCTGCGCGAATATATCCGCAAAGAAATGCCGCTCATCCAGCGAAATAATATCCGCATGCGCTTTCTCGGCCGCATCGATGAGCTTCCGCCAGGCGTTCAGAAAGACGTCCGCCAAGCCACCGAGCAGACCGCCGCAAATACCGGCATGTGCCTGTGCATCGCCTTCAACTACGGCGGCCGCGCGGAAATCGTCGATGCTATGAACGCCATCCTCGCGCAACGTGCGGGCAACGGAACAAATGGTCACGTGGCGGGCGGCCATGCGACTAACGGTCACGCTGCTACCAGGCGCAACGGTCATGTACCCGCGAAACAGAAAAACGGGGAAGCCGGGGAACACGCGCGAATCGACAGCAACGGCCATTTCCAGCGCATCACCGAAGATGAAGTTTCCAGTTACCTGTACACCGAAGGCCTGCCCGACCCCGATCTGCTCATTCGCACCAGCGGAGAAATGCGCGTAAGCAATTTCCTCCTCTGGCAAATCGCCTACGCCGAAATGTATGTCAGCGAAACACTCTGGCCCGACTTCAACCGCGCCCGCCTGCTCGAAGCCCTGGTGGAATTCCAAAAACGCGATCGCCGCTACGGCGGCCTGAATCAGCGAACCTCTCCCACCAACTCTGACGAAGCCTCACTCGCCGATTCGCCCCACGCCGCCGGCAAATAATTTCTTCCACATCTCGCTCATCCACAGCATCCTCTTCGCCTGCCAATGTGATGTAATGTTCCGGCACTAACACAGGGGACTCGTCGTTCATGACTTGGAAAAGAGTGGCAACCGCCGCGGCATTAATTCCCGTGGTTGTTAGCCTCGTTTTGTGGGGCTCGACCGTTGTTGTCGCGCTGGTGTTGGCGCTGGTGATGCTCCTCGCGCTTTTTGAATATTTTGCGCTCGGCGACGCCATCGGCCATCGCGCGTATCGTTTCTGGACCGCGACTTGCGCGCTAATAATTTTGTATCTTCAATGGCTGACCACCGCGGTACGCTGGGGAGAATTCGGCGGCATTATTTACCCCGCCCGGCTGGTCTGGCTCCTTCACAGTTTTTTTCCTCGCGCCGAAGACGCCGTATTTCTTTTTGTACTCGGAATTGCATTCATCACCCTGGCAACCAAACGCCCCATCGTCGAAGCATTGCCTTCCGCCGGCATCAGCTCCAGCGGCTTGCTTCTTGTAGCTTTCCCCCTTACGTATGCAATTCGCCTGCATGCACTTGGCAGCGAAGGGCCGCGTCTCCTGCTTTTCGTGCTGGTGCTGATCTGGACCAGCGATTCCGCCGCGTACTTCGCAGGACGCGCACTCGGAAAACATCCCTTTGCGCCGCATCTGAGCCCCAAGAAAACCTGGGAAGGCTCCATAGCCGGTTTCGCCAGCTCGATTCTTGTGGCCTTCGCGTTTATGCGTTGGCTTTCTGTGCCCATCGTGATTTTGCTCGGCGCCGCGGCCGTCGGTAACATCGCCGGCCAGATCGGCGATTTGCTCGAATCGGCCTACAAACGCAGCGCAGGAGTCAAAGACTCCGGCGCGCTCTTGCCCGGCCACGGCGGTATGCTCGACCGCATCGACGCCCTTATTCTGGCCATCCCCGTAGTCTGGTACTATTTTGTTTTGGTCTACCCGCCCAGCGTCTAGCGGATATTCACGTCGAAGTGCGATGCTCTCGGTCCCTCAATATCCATAAGGCAGAAAGAGGGCATTTTCTTAGGAGAGTCAAATGATTTTTGGGGCCCACGTGATTGTCTACAGTAAAGACCCCGAACCAGACCGCGCTTTTTTTCGCGACGTTCTCGGGTTCAAATCTGTAGATGCTCTGTCACGGCTGGCTGATCTTCGCCCTTCCGCCGGCAGAAGTCGCATTCCACCCATCCGATGAGAATGGTGCGCTCGAACTCTATTTCATGTGCGACGATCTGCAAGCTGAGATGGCTTCACTCGCAAAAAAGGGCGTCAGCTGCTCTAAGATTCAGGAAGCACGGTGGGGTTCAATTGCGAAAATGCGACTTCCCAGTGGCGGTGACGTCGGCCTCTATCAGCCGAAGCATCCTACGGCCTTAGGCATGGAATGAACCGCCCGTGAAATTAGGACATTTCCAGAAAGAGACTGAGTGAATCATTTAGCCATCCTGGGTTCCACCGGCTCCATCGGACGCCAATGTCTCTCCGTGGTGGAATCGCTCCCCGATCAATTCGTCGTATGTGGACTAGCCGCCGGCTCAAACCTCGACGAACTCGTCTCACAAATTGAGCGCTACCGCCCCAATGTTGTTTCCGTCGCCAACTCGCAAAAAGCCGACGAACTCGCCGAACGCCTGCGCGCCAAAAGGATCGCGCCGCTTCCCAGCATCCATCACGGGCGCGAAGGCATGCTTACCATCGCGACCCTTGCGCGCGCCGAAATTGTCGTCTCCGCCGCCGTTGGCATCGTCGGCCTCGAAGCCACCTATGAAGCCGTCAAACTCGGCAAGACCGTGGCGCTTTCCAATAAAGAAGTTTTGGTCGCTGCGGGAGAGTTGGTCATGGCCGCCGCGAAAAGAGCAGGCCGCGAATTGCTTCCCGTCGACAGCGAACACAACGCGGTACACCAATGCCTGCGCGGTGGCAAATCCACCGAAGTCCGCCGCCTGGTCCTCACCGCCTCAGGTGGACCGTTCCGCAAAACTCCACTTTCCAAATTCGATTCCATCACGCCGGAGCAAGCGTTGGCCCATCCCAATTGGCGCATGGGCAACCGCATCACCATCGATTCCGCCACCATGATGAATAAGGGCTTCGAGATTATCGAAGCCCGCTGGCTGTTCGGCATGCGCCCCGACCAGATCGACGTCGTCATCCATCCGCAGTCCACAGTGCACTCCTTCGTAGAATTTATTGACGGCAGCGTTCTGGCCCAACTGGGCCCCACCGACATGCGGATGCCCATCCAGTACGCGTTAACCTATCCCGAAAGAATTGCATCTAACCAGATAGCGCTGGACTGGAAGAAACTAAAGCGGTTAGATTTCGCCTCGGCCAGCACCCGGCGTTTCCCCTGTTTGAAATTAGCGCGGGAAGCCATGAAAAAAGGCGGTGCCTTGCCTTGCGCTTTGAATGCCGCCGATGAAGTTGCCGTCGCTGCTTTTCTGGAGCGCCGGCTTTCATTCCCGGGCATCGCTGAAGTGATCGAAAGCGTGCTGGCCCGCACGCCGCGAGTGAAGTTTGAAAATATATCCGACGTGCTCGCCGCCGACGCGGAAGCCCGTCGAATGGCTAAGGAAGAAGTGGCTCGGTTGTCAGTTACCGCGGTGGCATCTTAGGCCGAATTTAATTACACAATAAAATCCGCCGTCGTAGAATAAGAATACTGAACGGATAGGTCGGGAGAGAAAAGTCGCATGAATTTGCTGCTAGGCGTCGCGCTGGTTCTCGGTTTGATGATCATGATTCACGAGTGGGGCCATTTCATTGTGGCTCGGCTCTTCAAGGTGCGCGTCGATGTTTTCTCTATCGGCTTTGGTCCGCGCCTTTTTGGATGGAAAAGCGGCGACACCGATTGGCGCGTCAGCGCTCTGCCGTTTGGCGGCTACGTGCGCATGGCTGGTCAGGATATGTCCGACGTAGACGCCGGCGACAAACCGCCCACCGGTTCTTCCGATGAATTGATGAGCAAGCCCCGCTGGCAGCGCGCTCTTATTTCTTTTGCGGGCCCCGCCGTAAATTTGATTTTCCCCGTCTTGGCGTTAGCCGTTCTGTTCATTGTGTTCGGCGTCCCCCATTCCGCTTATCTCGATCAACCCGTGCAGGTCGTGGCGGTAAGTTCGAAGTCCGATGCGCAAACCAGCCCGTTTCGTCCCGGTGACAAAATTCTTAGCCTCAACGGCGTTGCAAACCCGACTTGGGAGCAAGCCGCCAAAATAATCAGAGAACGAACACACGGCGGCAGCGTCTCCGCCGAGGTAGAAAACGCCGGCGTACGGCGCACGGTGCAAACCACGCTGGCCGATTCCGCTGTCGCCGACCGTCTGCTCGGTTATCCGCCGCTGCTTCCAGTACTTGATGAAGTAGCTTCGGGCAGCCCCGCCAACCAAGCCGGATTGAAGGAAAGCGATACCATCCAATCCGTCAACGGCCAGAAAATTCAGTACTGGGGACAATTCGTCGATCGCGTGCGCGGTTCAGAAGGGAAGCCCGTGCAGTTGGTTTTGCTGCGCAACGGTCAAACCATTGAGACCCAGGTAACTCCTGCGCAAGGCGTGACCGAATCGGGCGAAAAAATTTATCAAGTGGGCGTCGCTGTCCGTGACCAGACTTCTTACCGCCGCGAAGGGCTCCGCGAAGGCGTACACGACGCTGTGGTCATGACCGGGGAGCGCATTTCCGAAACCGTGGGAGTAGTCGCCAAATTATTCAGCGGTCGCGTTTCTGTGAAGCAGCTTTCAGGTGTCGTGGGCATTTCTCGTGCCGCCGGCGAAGCGGTGCGCAAAGGCGCGCTCGCGGTCCTCTCCCTGATGGTGCTGATTAGCGTCAATCTCGGCATCCTCAATCTTCTGCCAATTCCCATTCTCGACGGCGGCAACATTCTGCTGCTGGCCATCGAAGGGGTAATGCGCCGCGACTTAAGCATGGCCTTCAAAGAACGCTTCGTGCAGGTCGGCTTCGTATTCCTGCTCGCCATCATGGCCTACGCTGTCTACAACGACGTAATGCGCATGCTCCCCATCCACTCCTAAATCTCAGCGGCTAACGTTCTGGAATGCGCCCTTTTTCGCTGCGTAAAGCCGAATCATAGGGCGATAATTTCTGGGGCGCGACGCTCACCTAGGTCGTGGGCTACGGTATAGAAATGACCAACCCCGTTAGCCCGTGATGTTGGCGTTGATTCGCTTCGGTAATCAGATTGTGTGTATTAGGAGTATTTCGTTCAGTGATCATGTAGCGTCCCGGCTTGAGCGTATATTCTCGGGAAATATCAGCGAAGTCGAAAAGCTGCATCGTGTGCGGCGCTATCAAAACGTTGCCACTGCAAGTGCATACCTCCGCCAATTCGCGACCCTCAGAAGCCGCCTGCTGCGCCTCACGGTCCGCCTTACTCAACAGCCTCCGTCCATCGGAATCAAATACTTCGATATTCGCGAAGAGCGTCGTAGCACAACCTGCAGATTGTTGTCTACCCACAGATTCAGTCCCGACGCCTTATCAGGGTCCGAGGAAACTCCGTGTGCAATCCCGTTGCGTGCCGGGAACATGAATGGTCGGCCGCGCCTTGCAAATAATTCCTCTTCACATGCTGACCCTGCGTCTGGCAACTTCGGCGAGTAAGCCCGGTCCGTGCAGGCAACTGTGGACTGAAGATTGTTCAGCGCTCCACGTCGGCCTTTTTTAGTTTCCCTAGGTTCCGAAGGAACGGGAATTACCTCCACGCATTCTGTGCACAGCCCCGGTTGCAGAGTGAGATCGAATCGTTGGCTGCCATTAGCACTGATCTTTATTCGACGCCTCAAGGCCTGAAAACCAACCGCAGCTACAGTCAGATCGTACTCCCCGGCTGCAATTCCAGTTGCGCTCTTCCCGTAGCGTCACTAGCCGCAGTCTTTTCGTCTGCGCTTTCAATTTGAACGAACTTGGCCTGAGCATTCGGGATCGCGCTTCCGGCAGCGTCGCCTAATTGAACGGTAACCGTTGCGCGAACTGCTGTTTCTTGGGCCGAAAGGAATGACCACATAAGCAAAATCGGCGCGACTACGAAAGAAGCGAGAATGTCATGGATCCTCATACTCAGAACGTAGACGGTGAAGGTCTGCTGAGCTTGCTCTCGTGCGACAGAACCAACAGCGTAATTTCATCGATTATGGGGCATTCCAGCTACGCCCAAGAGAACCTGACCACCCGGCTAGAAGAGAGGCCGGCTAGGAGCCGATCTTCACCTCGACTTGGTACAGATGATAGTGGGAATACAAGTGCCGCTCCAAGTAGCGACCGGAAACCGCGGTTGGCGATAAGGTCACCGAGTTACCTGGAATGGTTTTCCAATCCACGACCGCCATTCGCGGAAGCCACAGGCGCAGCTCGCTGTGTGGGATTCGCACCTCAGCGAAGTCGACCGTGGTAGTTAGTTTCTCCAGTTGAGCCTCTGGCTGGGGAGCTAGCAGATCGGTGCGCAAACGAAGGATGCGAAAGGTAGACTCATCAATCCACGCAATGCCCTGATGCAACATCGGGAAAGCCTCGGCTCCAATACGGATCTCGCCGGGCGTGCCAACGAGGCCGGGTGTCTGGCTAAAGGCCACAACATCGGCATTGCGGCCATCGATTTTTTGTTTTCCCAAGTAACGGAATTGAGATTCCGCGCGCACCGTGGGATGGAAGTATTTCCACGCGAGGACGAAACCGTGCGCGGTCGGAGCTCGGCGATCTCCGCCAGGCTGACCGATGCCGTTATTCTGAAGGTCGGTTCTGTACTCGCTCATTTCTGCGCCGGCGGCGGTCCGGTGAACAAGAATCAGGTAGTTGAACTGTTGACGGCTTGAACGGCCCGACCTCGAGCCAGGTCTACTCTGAATGACCTCTTCGCTGGAGATGAGGTTCGGCATCTGCAGCGACAACGTTTCTATTTCTTGCCCAACCCGAGTGAGCAGCGCGGGCAGATCCGTCTCACCAGCTTTGAGGCCGCGCAGTTCCGGCATGGCTTGCTGCAATTCAGAAAGAGAATCGTTCAGATATGGTTTTGATTCTTTGTAGAGGCGTTTTTGTCGCGCGGCAGACGTTTCGTTGGCTGGGAACTGAAGATCTTGCGGAGGAGCCGCACTTTGTACGCAGGCAATCACCACAGCGAAGAAAAATACATATAAAGACCGATGATCCATCAAGCCTCCGTCGGTCTGGCCGGTCCATCCCTCGGGTAGGACGAAGAATTTTATCTTACCGCTTCATTGATTCACTGAGTGACACTACTTCTCAAATATTGGCCTGGACCGCGTGATGAAGAGCCTTCCGAGGATCCGGCACGCAGCCGCTCTTAAAAGCGGCTCGACACTGGCCCGCCACAACTGTTTTGCTGAACAACTGAGAGGTGCCTTAATATTGAGAAACCTCGGGCCACTTGTAAAGGAGCGTTTCGAGTCGCTCTTTCTTCAAGAAATCGTCACCCTCTATGAGCGCTTTATAGCAACGCGCCGCATATTCCTTCGCCACTTCAAGTTCGCCTTCTGCTTTTGCAACGTCCGCTAAGCCCGACAAAGCGCGAGGATTCTCTGGATTAAACTTCAGAGATTCTAGGTAGTAATACTTGACTCGTGGTAAATCTTCGAGAAACCTTGAGAAGTTGGCAGCCTGGTGGCTGAGAGTGAGCACCCATCGGTTTTGATTTTCGCTCTGGGCCATTGCAATGGGGTCATCCAGCAATCGCAAAGCTTCTCTTTTCTTGTCCAGCTGGGTTAACTCGGTACTCGCGCTCATCGCCTTGCGATAACGCCCCCACGAGTTGCTGTCGGCAACCTTTGACATTTGAAGAGCGTAAACGAGCTCTGGGATCGTCGTCAAAATAATCCAGTTGGCTTCGCGGGTCGCGTTAGGGAGTAGGGACGCCGGCGGAGAATTTGTCTTGGTCTTGGATTTGAGCCAACTGCTCACGCAGGCGTGCCGCATCGGCGCGATATTTTGCGGCCTCGACGTGGTACTTCACAGCGGGAACGCTGCCGACCGCATTGAAAAGCTTGGTCATCGCATCGTTTTTGCCTTTGTCGGTATGTTCTAGTTGGTCGGCAAGGTCGTCTTGGTCTTGCGCGTCGCCCTCTAATCCAGCAATGCGGCGCTGCAGATCCTGGATTGTTGCCCAGCGCTGCGCGCGCGCGATGGCCGCATCGGTGACAGTGTTATTGGCGGCTTCCCAATTTCCGTCGCCGCGAATCTCCAGCACATTCTTGAAAAGGTCGAGATTTCTAGCGCCGAGTCGATTGCCAAGATCGGCAGACATGCGGTACCAGGTCACGGCCCTGGCGTCGTCGGGCTGTACGCCTTGGCCGAATTGATACATCCAGCCAAGCTGATTTTCCGCGTCGCTGGTGCCCTCTGCAGCAGCTTTGTCAAACCAGAGCATGGCCTTGGCATAATCGGTTGGCACGCCGAGGCCATTCTGAAACATATATCCGATGTTTTCCTCGGCGGCGTTGCTGCCATGGTCCGCGGCTTTGTAAAACCAGGACAGAGCTTCGGCGTAATCCTTCGGCTGGCCCCATCCTTCCTCGGCCATAAAGCCCAACTGGTTTTCGGCGTCGCCGTTGCCGTGACCCGCGGCGCGAAGATACCAGGCATGGGCTTGAGCAAAGTCCTGCTTCACCTTCCCCTTGTATCCGCACTGGTAAATGTAGCCAACTTGCTTTTCGGCTTGCGACAGATTCTGGCCGGCCGCTTTGCGGTACCAATCCAGAGCTTGTTTGTAATCGCGCTTGACGCCAACACCATCCTCATACATGCCGCCCATATTGTATTGCCCCAGCGCATAGCCCCGGTTTGCCGCGGAACGGTAGTAGCTCAGAGCGCGCTTGTAATCCCGCGGCACACCAAACTTATGTTGGTACATGTAGCCCAGTTGATTTTGCGCAGGGGCAAAGCCCTGATTCGCGGACTTCGTAAACCAGAGGAGCGCCTGACGGTAGTCTTGAGGAACGCCCACGCCGTTAAAATAATGGTTCCCGAGGGCGAACTGTGCCTGCGCGTCTCCCGCGGCGGCGGCATCGCGAAGCGAGTAGAGGTCTTGGTCCTGGGGCGGCGCCTGCGTTTGTGCTCGCGCAGCGGAAAGCAGGGTGAACATAAAGAAAGCTGCAATCGGGGCCTTAGCTCGAAAGCTCATGGAAATCTCCCCTTCGCGAATCTTCGAAAATAACCGGGAAGGATGCGATTGGACTGGCTGCACTTACCTAACGCGACCCCGGTCCCTCGCAGCAATTCGCACGACGGCATCCCACCGGGATCACCTTCCCGCAGCCTGCCATGCGGAAGCTCATATAACGATAGACCGCTTGTACTAAAGGGACAGAATGTGCTCAATCCCGTATTGCAGGAAGGCAGCCAGAATGAAGGGATCAATGTAAGGGACTTTCGCCTATATCGGAAGCTGAGCGAATACATTCATTCTCATCTTTGCTGTGGTGCGCGGCGATTGGGTACAATGAGGTGATACGAATGCTTCCCCGGCACTCGTAAATCCGCGGTAACGTTGTCCGGAGGGCTTAGCATGGCAGCATCGCCGTCCCGCCGCGTCTCCACCGGGGAACGCCTCAACACCGCCGAAACTACCGGCAAACTTCAGCAGATTTTGGCTCAGCGCGGTTTGCGCATGACCAAGCAGCGGCGCGTCATCCTGCAGGTCATGGACACCGCCGAGCAGCACCTGGACGTCGACCAGATTCTGGCGCGCGCTCAAAAAATCGATTCCGGCGTACATCTGGTCACCGTGTATCGCACCATCGACCTGCTGAAAAAACAGGGACTCATCGATGAGCTGGACTTGCTTCATCTGCGCGGCGACCGCCATTACTACGAAAGTCACGGCCCGCGCGACCACATTCATGTCGCCTGCTTGCGTTGCGGCAAAGTCCGCGAATTTGAGAGTCGCCTCTACGAACAGCTGAAAGAGCAGATCGCTCGCGACTTCGACATGAAAGTAACCATCTCGCGCACTGAAGTAGGCGGCTACTGTGGCGCGTGCCTGACCGCCGATCCGTCTCTCGCGACACCTTCGAAAAGCGCGCCGCAATCTGCTTCCTCAGATGGCCGCGAGCACCCTCGTTCGCATTGACCACAGTTTTGTAGTCTGCGGCCCTAACCGCGACCTGCGATAGTCCCTATGGGATAAACACGCCTCAATCAGAAAACTTACACTCCCTGATGATGCCCCGCTCGTCGCTGACGAGAGCGAATCCGGTTTTGTCCGCTGCACCTTCTGCGAAGACTATGTAACTTTGGCCATCAGGTGCAACATTCAGTCGCATATTCAGACCAGGCAATACTTCTGGCAGCGTGCTGAACTGGACCCTGGCGGGCCGTGGGTAAAATTGTGGATAAAATTGTGCGAGCCAACCATTTAGATATTTTTGATATTCCTGGTTTCCGAGGAGGGTTTGCCACGAGCCATACGAGCCTTGTTCGGCATGATACGATGCCTCGGCAGTATTGATTGTCCGTATAAATCCTGCCATCAGCCCGCGTAGTGAACTCTGTCGGTCGGATATTTCGCTGCCCTTGGCCGCTTCCTGAGCAAACTGTGGTGTCAAAAATGCTCCCAATTGCAAGACTGCCATCAAACAGATTAAACGGATTCGTTGCTTGGTCATGATCGCCTCTCCTTACAAAATACCTTTAGCATTTAAAGCCCGCACGCAGGGCACATGAGCGACGCCATTCTCAACTGACGAATAATAGTGACTAAACCAATTGCGCCGATCGGAGCTTTCGCAATCGGTTGAAGAAGCGGTTGGCGCTGTCTATGTCCCGCGCAATTTGCTCTCGCAACTCTGCAGCGCCACTGAATTTTTTTTCCTGCCGTAGGCGCTTCCAGAAGCGCACTTCCATGCGCTTCTCAGGAATTTCCCCGCGAAAATCCAGTAAGTGGCTCTCCACCGTCAGCGCATTTCCATTGAATGTGGGGCGCATCCCGATGTTGGTCACCGAGCGGTGACTGCGCGAATCGCCTGGAAAACAGGTGCGCGTGATGTAGACTCCGCGTGCCGGGAGCAACTCCTGCTCTGGCACAAGGTTCAGCGTTGGGAAAGTAAACTTGCTTCCTGTTCCCGTGCCGCTCACTACTTCACCGGTCAAAACAAACGGCCGCCCCAGCAACCGGCCAGCGTGGCTCACGTCGCCTTCCGCAATTTCCCGGCGAATAATTGTACTGGAGATAATTTCTCCGCGATCAATAACCGGCAGAACAATCACCACTTCAAATCCCAGTCGCTCGCCAAGTTCGCGCAACAATTTTACGTTGCCCGCCTGCCGGTGCCCAAAGCGAAAATTCTCTCCCACCAGAATGGTCGCCACGTGCAACTCGCCCACCAATATCTGCTCCACAAAATCTTCAGGAGCCAGCCGCGATAACTCTATCGTGAAGGGCATCACTACCGCCGCTTCCAGGCCCAGAATGCTGCACCACTCAATGCGTTGCGTATTGGTGGAAATTCGCGGGGGAGCCGATTCGGGCCGCAAAATTTTTAACGGAGGCGGATCGAAAGTCAGCGCCGTCGACACTCCGTTCGTCTCTAGCGCGCGTTCCACGGTAGCCCGCAAAATCGCTTGGTGACCCAAATGCAAGCCGTCAAAATTTCCCACCGCCAGCACGCTGGATCGTTTGGGAGAAGAGTAGTAAGCGTTCCACGCCGCGGGCGACGGAAACGTGCTTACGCTTGCGGCACGCTTCTGCGCAGGTTTGCAAGTATCTCGATTCTCAAGTTGTGTCTCGTTGGGCGCGTCTACGCTGACATCGAATTGCAGGCCATCGTAAGCCAACTGCACGTTGGGAAATCCTAAGTCGCGCAAGCGCTGATTCGTTTCCGCATGCGACAAATCGTGCGCGATATGCGTGAACCACGCGCGCTTTGGTCTCAGCCGCCGCACCAGCGCCAACGCCTGCTCCACGGTCTGATGCATGGGATGTGGAACATCGCGCAGCGCATCAATAATTAAATCGTCCAAATTCTGCAGTAGCGGCACGGATGTTTCAGGCAACGAACTAAAATCCGTCAGATACGCCGCTTTACCGAAGCGATAGCCCAACACTTCCAGGTCGCCGTGCGCGAGCGGCACCGGAATAAACGGTACGCCCAGCAACTCAAACGGACCTGTGACGACGCGCAGATCTACGATCGGGACGGTGCTCAGCGTGGGCTTGCCGCTGAAGACATACGAGAAAGCTTGCCGCAGTATGGCGAACGTCTCTTCGTTTCCGTACACCGGCAGCGCCGCCCGCTGGCGAATGTTGAACGGCCGGATATCATCGAATCCCATGATGTGATCGGCATGCCCGTGCGTCAGCAAAACTGCATCAAGCCGATCCATGCGCGCGCGCAAAGCCTGCTGGCGAAAATCAGGAGTGGTATCAATGACCACGTTTTGCCCGCCACGCGATAGCAGCAGGGAAGGGCGCAGTCTCTTATCGCGAGAATCACGCGAACTGCAAACGCGGCAGTGGCAGCCGGGCGAAGGAACACCCATGGAGGTGCCCGAGCCGAGCACGGTAAGTTTTATTGGTTCCTGTTGCAATTCAGCGGACATAGAGAAGAACGAAGCCGTCAGCGAAGCCACCTTGGAAGTGTGCCCGGAAAATATTTCAGAAAAAATTCCCGCACTGATCGGCCGAAATTAGGCGTCAGGAATTAACGCTTGCTGCCGACCTTGGCTTGCTGCGCTACTTTGGCAGCCTGCGCGGCGAGTGCCTGATTCACTTCCAGATAGGTCATTTTCAATTTGCCGAGCAGATCAAGCAGCAAATTTTCTTCTTCCGCCGCCAGATGTCCTTTAGTTTTTTCTTGCAGCACATCCAGCATGTCGATCAGTTCACGCGCCGCTTCGGGGTCGATCACCGGCTGGCCCGTTCGCGGATCCGCGTAGGCACCTAGAACCATCGCGGCGTTGCTGCCAATCATGCGAATCAAATTTTCAAACGCGGGCGACGCTTTGGGTGCGTCCGCGGGGGACTGCGCGTTCGCCGGCGTCGCTAGCGGTGACGGCGGGGCAGGGTGGCGCGCCGCTTCCAGTTGCGCTTCGCGTTCCGCCTTGCGCTCTTCCGCTTCCACTACGTCTTTGCGAATATCGCCTTCGGCCGTAAACGGCCGCCGGTCAATTACGCGAAATGCTTCTTCGTGCTTATCTTCAGGCAAAGTGGTCCCTCAATCGTTAATGTGGCTTGTAGTTTATCACGCCGGTTCTGTTTAGCCATTGTCGCGGCTGGCTACCAAGTCGTTCGCTCGCGTCGAGTGCGCGATGAGTACTCTTGTCAAAAGTTGCAAGCCGCCGTAAAGTGGAAACCCCGCGACAAAGAAATTCTGCGGACACCCGATGCGCTCCCCGACACAGAAATCCTCCAAATCAAAAAATAAAACTTCTACGGGCGGCCTTACTACACGCAAATCGTCCCGCGCCAACACTGTATCCGCTGGCGAGTGGTTCGAGAAGCTCGTCGCCGTGCAAAAGCGCCTGCGCGCGCCGCAGGGCTGCCCGTGGGACCGCGAGCAGACCCACGCCACACTCCGTCCTTACCTCATCGAAGAAGCTTACGAAGTGATCGACGCCCTCGATTCCGGCGATGACGCGAAATTTGCTGAGGAGATGGGCGATCTTTTGCTGCAGGTGGTTTTCCATTCCGAAATTGCCCGCGAACAAGAACGTTTCACTGTCGCGGATGTGCTTCGCGAAATTCACGACAAGATGGTGCGACGGCACCCGCACGTATTCGGCGACGTTAGCGCCCGGAATTCCGCTGAAGTTCTACAGAATTGGGAACGAATCAAGGCCACAGAACGGCTCGACAAACGTGCTTCCTCTAAAAATGGCTCCGCAAAGCTGCAGCAGAAGCCCACTTCGCTGCTCGATGGTGTTTCTCGCGGGCTGCCGGCCATGTTGCAAGGTTTGCAGCTAACGCGCAAAGCGGCCCGCGCAGGGTTCGATTGGCAAGACGCCGACGGCATCTTCGAAAAATTGCGTGAAGAAATGGCTGAGGTTCGCCACGCGCTGGCCGAAAAGGATTCCAGGAAAGCGGAAGAAGAACTCGGCGATCTGCTTTTCGCAGCGGTAAATCTCGCGAGGTTTGTGCAAGTCGATCCGGAAATTGCGCTAAAAAAAGCCAACGCAAAATTTCAGCGGCGCTTCATGGAGATGGAGAAAGCTGCGCGACAGGGCGATCGCACCTTCGACGGGATGCCACGCGAAGATAAAGAATCGTTGTGGGACGCAGTGAAACACGGCGAAAAAAAGAGTGCCGATGCGCGAAAATCGGCCAACGGCGAATCGCAAAACGCGAAACCGCAGCCTTCCCGCATGAGCGCGTCCAACGGAAGATGACCGGCAGCATCGTCATCCGTAAGTGCCAGACGCTCGACGAATTTCATCGTTGCGTAGCGTTGCAACGTGAAATCTGGCAGGAAGCGGATCTTGAAATCGAGCCGGCCACGGCCTTTGTGGTGGCGGCCAATACCGGCGGCCAGGTGCTCGGGGCCTTCGATGGCCAGCGCCTGGCGGGCTACACCTTAGCGGTCGCCGCCATCCGCGACGGCGTTCCTTATCTGCACTCGCATATGACCGGCATTCACGCCGACTATCGCGACCGCGGCATCGGCAGAAAGCTGAAACTCTTTCAGCGAGACGAAGCACTCAGCCGGAATATTCGCCTTATCTGCTGGACTTTCGATCCGCTCGAATTTCGCAATGCCTACTTCAATCTCAATCGCCTCGGCGCTATTACCAGAACCTACTTACCAAATTTTTACGGCGTCACCAGCAGCCCTTTGCATCGCGGTCTGGCTACCGATCGCTTGTTGGCCGAATGGCATCTTGACTCGCCGCGCGTTATGGCTGCTGCCGCTGGCGTGCCGGTGCCAATTCCCGACTGTGCCGCAGTAATCGATATGCCTGGAACTCCTGATGACGGACCGTCACCGACTCCAGAGCAGTCCTCGGAACAACTCGCAGAAATACAGGAACGACTGCGAAACCAATTTACAAAATATTTCCAGCGGAACTATGCGGCGGTCGCGGTGCGCAGGGCGGCAGGTCGGGCATATTTATTGTGCCCCTGGAGCGATTTTTAAGAACGAGAAAGGTCGAACTTCCGGCATGAAGATCAAGGAAGTAATTCTTCGGGAAGTGCCCATGAAGCTGGTCACCCCTTTTGAAACCAGCATGGACCGCGTGGAGTCGCGGCGGGTGCTACTTGTCGAAGTGAATGTCGACGGTGTAGCCGGTTGGGGTGAATGTGTAGCAGGTGAGGATCCTTATTACAGCCCGGAGACGACCGAGACCGCTTGGATCGCTTTGCGTGATTACTTGTGGCCGCTCATCAAAGGGAAGGAATTCAGCTCGGCGGCCGAGGTCTGGTCGTTGCTCGCACGCGCCCGCGGTCACAACATGGCTAAAGCATCACTTGAAGCCGCCGTTTGGGATGCGGAGGCACGTCAAAAAAATCTTCCGCTCTGGAAATTGTTGGGTGGCACGCAACAGGAAATTAGCTGCGGCGTCTCCGTGGGACTTAAAGAATCACTTGAAGTATTGGCAGAGGCGGTAAAAAAGGAAATCGCCGCGGGTTATCAGCGCGTCAAAATTAAAATCAAGCCCGGCAAAGATCTGGAATTGGTTCGCCGGCTGCGCCAGGATTTTCCTCGCATTAAACTAATGGTGGACGCCAACTCAGCCTATACCCTGGAAGACTGGCCACTGTTGAAGCAACTCGAAGGCTTTTACTTAATGATGATCGAACAGCCTCTCGGGTGGGATGACCTGTACAGTCACATCGAATTGCAGAAGAAGCTGGACACCCCCATCTGCCTTGACGAGTGCATTCACAACGAGGATCAGGCCCAGGCAGCCGTGACTCTAGGGGCGTGTAAGATCATTAATATTAAATTGGGCCGTGTGGGCGGATTTACGGTGGCCAAGCGAGTTCATGATATTTGCCAGCGCGCGGGAGTGCCGGTGTGGTGCGGCGGAATGCTGGAAACTGGTATAGGCCGGGCGCACAACATCGCGTTATCCACGCTGCCAAACTTCACGCTGCCTGGAGATGTCACCGCCAGCAAGCGCTACTGGCATGAAGATATAATCGATCCTGAAGTAACCGTCTCGTCGCGAGGAACAATTGCTGTGCCGCAGGGCCCGGGAATAGGCTTTACGCCGCGCCGTGAGCTGATCGAAAAACTAACCACGCGGACGGAACGCCTTACGTAAATTCCGGAATGGAGAAAACTTTGGACAAGCTGCCTATGCGACGGGGTGGTAACGCCGCAAGAATCGCCGTCATTCCAGGTGACGGCATCGGCAGAGAAGTCACACCCGAGGCGCTCAAAGTTTTGAAGGCGGTGACCGCCGCGGCGGACCGGTCCATGGAATTTGTGGAGTTTGATTGGGGCGCGGACAAGTATCTTCGCGAGGGCGTCAGCCTGCCGGACGGCGCAGTGGAGATGCTGCGTAATGAATTCGACGCCATTCTGTTTGGCGCGCTCGGCGATCCACGGGTGCCCAGCAATCAACACGCTGCGGATATCCTGCTCGGCCTGCGATTCAAGCTGGATTTGTATGTGAACGCGCGACCGGTGGAACTTCTTCACCAACGGCTCACGCCGCTGCAAGGGCGCACGGAAAAAGATATTCGCCTGATGGTGGTTCGCGAAAATACCGAGGGCTTATATGTCGGCGTCGGCGGTTTTTTTAAGAAGGGCACCGCGGACGAAATTGCCGTCCAGGAAGACGTTAACTCGCGCAAAGGCGTGGAGCGCATCATACGGTTTGCGTTTGAATACGCGCGGAGCAAGAGCTTGAAGCGCGTGTGCATGAGCGATAAGTCCAACGCCATGACTTTTGCGCACGACCTGTGGCAGCGCGTCTTCAAGCAGGTGCGGCAGGAATACCACGGGATTGAATCGCGCCACTTATATATTGATACGCTGGCCATGGAGATTGTGCGCGACCCCAGCCAGTTCGACGTGATCGTCACATGCAATCTTTTTGGTGACATTATCAGCGACCTTGGAGCCCAACTTGCCGGTGGGCTTGGGTTGGCGCCTTCGGGAAATATTCATCCTGGCCAGACGTCATTGTTTGAACCCGTGCATGGCTCCGCGCCGAACATTGCGGGCAAGGGAATTGCGAATCCGCTCGGGTCTGTTTTAGCGAGCGCGATGATGCTGGAGTTTTTGGGACGGAGCGCGGAGGCTGCGGCTTTAAATGGCGCTGTGAAAGCGGCAGTACACGAAAATTTCGTGACGCCCGATCTCGGTGGTAACCACAAAACTGGCGAGGTTGGAGACTGGCTCGCGAAATTTGTCTCCCATGGGAACAAGATAGGTCCGCGCGAACAATCAAAATAATACTTTAACTACCGACTCCACCTGCTGCGCCCACTCAAAATTTCCCAAATTGTCGGCGCGCCGACAATGCAAGTGGCACTTTAACGTCGGGCGGCCGAGCGCGCTCGCGGGAATAGTCGGCGCGCCGACAATCAAAGTCTCACTTGAACCATCTTCAATAGCCGCGAGGCGGGTAAAGTGGAACTTTAGTTCGCGATTTACTGATCCAGGTGAGCGCCATCCCAAGCAGAAACCCACCGATGTGTGCCCACCACGCGACCCCGCCATGCGTCACATCGCCAATACTGGTGACCCCGGCAATAAATTGCAGAAAGAACCAGTACACCAAAATAAAAAAAGCGGGGATCGGAACCAGGAAAATAAACACCAGCGTCAGGACGCGCGAACTGGGGTAAAGAATTAAGTACGCGCCCATCACTCCAGAGATCGCGCCGCTGGCGCCTAGCGCCGGCAGGGAAGAATTGAAATTGAAGAGCACGTGCAGAATGCCGGAGCCGATGCCACAGACGAGATAGAAGAAAAGATACGGGATGGGGCCGAAGAAATCCTCCACATTGTCACCAAAAATCCAAAGAAAAAGCATGTTGCCTGCGATATGAGCGATACCGGAGTGCAGAAACATGCTGGTTATCAGCGGGAGAAATGCGCCAATGAAGTCAATATTCCCCGCAAGAAAAGCCGGAAAGCGCGCGGGAATCACGGCATTGGCCATCAGGAAGGCTTTAAATAAATGCGGAGGCAGCGAGATTTCATGCAGAAAAACAGCAATGTTCGCGCAGATGAGCAGAACGTTGACGATAGGGAATCGCCGGTGCGGGTTAAGATCTTTGAGTGGAATGAACACGGAGAGCCGCGGTCAGAGTAACCAAAACCAACAAAAAGATAAAGCCTCGCGAATGCTTGGGAAGACTGCGGAGCAGCAATCAGTGCGTTCCGTCGAAGCGGGAAAACATTTTGTAATTTCGCGTTGAACGTGAATTTACCCAGCAATTGAGCCTTTCATGCGCGCAAACATTGCGCGGGCGTTGCGGGTGTGATAATTAAACATGTTCGCGTGCTTGCAAAGTTCCCGCCTGTAGTAGGGCCGGAGATGATAGCGGCGCGCTAGAAAAGTTCATGCCCGCCCGGGAAACGGAAGCGATTATTTTAAAAACTTTTCCGCTAGGGGAGGCTGACCGGCTGGTTAGTTTTCTGGGGCGCGCCACGGGCAGAATGCGCGGGGTTGCGGCTGGCGCGCGGCGCATCAAGAACCGCTACGGCTCAACACTGCAACTGCTGTCGCATGTGCAAGTTTGGTATGTCGAAAAGGAAACGCGTGATCTGGTGCGCATCCAGCAATGTGAGCCGCTGGAGTCGTTCAACAAGTCGCAAAGCGATTATTTCCTAAGCACCGGGATGGCAGTGGTGAGTGAAGTAGCGGAGGTTGCGCTGCCGGAGCGCGAAGTATCCGAGCCGATGTTCCGTTTGATCCTGCTTACTGCGCAGGAAATCGAGCGAACCGGCGAGTGGTCGTTACCGCTGAGCTATTTTGCCTTTTGGACAGTGCGCCTGGGCGGTTGGCTGCCGCGCTTTGACCGCTGCGCCACTTGCGACACGATATTTGGTGCTCGGGCGGCGTATTTTGCTAGCTGGGAACCTGGGTTGCTGTGCGAAAAGTGTCGGCGGCAGGGAATGCACGCGATGCATCCGGCCTCGCGTGAACTCGCTGGGCGTTATACGGGAGAACGGCTGGATCGGATTGCTTTGACTGACCCCATGAAGCCGGCACTTCGGGAATTGCGCGAAGCGTCTCTCGGGTGGATCGAGCATCACACCGAAAGAAAACTGGCAACGAGAGATCTTTTGGAGAAAATTTGAAAGTTAAAGTAAAACTTGAGAAAAAAAATGTCGGCCTGAATTTTCAGGATTTGATTTTGCGCCTCTCTCAATTCTGGGCGAGCCAAGACTGTGTGCTGCAGCAGCCGTACGATGTGGAAGTTGGCGCCGGCACGATGCATCCCGAAACGTTTTTGCGCGTTCTCGGACCGCAGCCTTATCGAGTCGCGTTCGTGCAGCCTAGCCGGAGGCCCGCGGATGGACGTTACGGCGAGAATCCCAATCGACTTTATAAGCATTCGCAATTCCAAGTGGTCCTGAAGCCTTCGCCAGCCGATGTGCAAGACGTTTATTTGAAGAGCCTCGAAGCAATTGGCATCGATTTGCGCGTGCACGACATTCGCTTTGAGGAAGACAACTGGGAATCGCCCACGCTGGGTGCATGGGGAATCGGTTGGCAGGTACTGCTTGACGGGCTGGAGATCACCCAGTTCACTTATTTCCAGCAGAGCGGCGGCATTGACCTTGACCCCATTTCCGTGGAATTGACTTACGGATTGGAGCGCATCTGCGCGTTTCTGCAAGGTGCGGACAGCGTCTATGACTTGCGCTGGTCCGCGGATAAAACGTACGGGCAAATCCGTCTGGCGGAAGAGCAGCAGTTTTCGGTCTACAGCTTTGACAAAAGCGATGCCGTGGCGATTCGCGCGGAGTTCGATCTGCACGAGAAGCAAGCTAAAGAATTACTTGAAGGTTTCGCGGCGTCGAAACGCGATGCTCGAACAAAATATCCGGTGCTCGCCGCTTTCGATCATTGTCTGAAATGCTCGCACCTTTTTAATTTGCTGGATGCTCGCGGTGTAATCTCGACTACCGAGCGTGCTGCGCTGATGGCGAGAGTGCGTGGAACGGCCTGCAAGACCGCCGCGGCCTACCTTGAGCAAATCGGCGGGCCTGCAAAGCGACGGGAGTTTCGAGCATGACTCCGGGTGGGAATCACGGTGCCAAGAAGTCCGGTAAAAAATCTGAATCGAAAGCGGAAAAGAAACTTGAGCTGGTGTTTGAGATTGGCTGCGAGGAAATCCCGGCAGGTATGTTGCCGCGAGCAACGGACGAGCTGAAGACCAACATCACAAAATTGTTAACCGCTGAGAACTTGATTGCGGGCGTAAGCGTCGAGACATTCAGTGGGCCGCGCAGGCTCTCTGCGTGGGTGAGGGGGCTGACCGCGAAGCAAGAGGACGTCACTAGCGACGTCACTGGACCGCCAGTATCTGTAGCATTTGACAAGGCTGGAGCGCCGACGCGTGCAGCGTTGAGCTTTGCAGAAAAGCAGAGCGTTCGTGTCGAGGACTTGCATCGAATACAGACGCCAAAGGGTGAATACCTGGCAGCGCGTCAAGTCCGGCGCGGCAGGACCGCGGAAGAAATCCTGAACGAGATTTTGCCGCGAGCGATCCACGATTTGACTTGGCCGCGCTCGATGACCTGGACGGGAATCGATGGCGCGCGATTTATTCGCCCCATTCGCTGGTTGCTGGCGGTACTGGATGGACGTCCGCTGAAGTTTTCTTATGGAGGTGTGTCGTCTGGCGACAAAACATTCGGACACCGCTTCATTGGGAAAGGCGAACTGACGGTTCGCGATTTCGACGAGTACGAAAAGAAGCTCGGCACTAGCGGCGTGATCGTACGGCCACAGGCGCGGCGAGAAAAGATTGAAAGGGAATTAGCGCAGCTGGCGCGCAAGAATGGTTTTCAAATCCACAAAGACGCGGCTCTCGAAAACCTCGTGTGTTACTTGAACGAGTACCCGACGGTCATTGAGGGCGAATTCGACAAGGAGTTTCTAAATTTACCCGACGAGATTCTTGTAACGGTGATGCGCGATCACCAGAAATATTTTGCAGCGGAAAATAGTCGCGGGGAATTGGCCCCCAACTTTTTAGCGGTCATCAATCTCGCAAGAGATTCGCGAGGATTGGTGCGCGCCGGACATGAACGGGTGCTGCGGGCGCGATTTGCCGATGCGCAATTTTTCTGGGCGGCGGACCAGAAGCATCCGCTGGCAGATAATCTGGCAAAGCTGGAACGCGTCACTTACGAGTCGCGGTTAGGGAGTTATCGCGACAAAGTGGAGCGAGTGCGCTCAATCGCGCGGTGGCTCACGGAGCAGTGGTATAGCAGCGGCATGATTGAGGCGCACGTGGCGGAAGCGGACCGCGCAGCCGAATTAGCGAAGTGCGATTTGGCCACGGAGATGGTGCGTGAGTTCCCTGAGTTGCAGGGGATTGTTGGCGGGCTTTATGCGCGAGCGCAGGGCGAACCCGACGAAGTAGCTGACGCGATTTACGATCACTATCGGCCGGTGGGACTGACCGATCCAATCCCGCGAAACGTGACAGGATGCGCGGTGGCACTGGCGGATAAGCTTGATTCTATCGCGGGGTGTTTCACGGTGGGCGTGGTGCCCACGGGATCGAGCGATCCGTACGCGCTGAGGAGGGCGGCGCTGGGAATCGTCAAAATTATCATGGAGCGGAAGCTACCGGTTTCGTTGTCGCTGGCAGTGGGAGCCGCGGCCAAGGCCTTGTTGGTGCATAAGCCGAAAAAAGGAATGACGACCGAGCAGGAAGCGCAAGTACTAGAGTTCATTCTCGAGCGCGCGCGGTTCATACTGCGAGACCGCGACGGATTCGCTTATGACGAAGTAAATGCTGTGTTTCGCGCGGGGGCAGAAGACCTGGTGGACGCGCAGAAGAGGCTCGTGGCGTTAAAGTCAATCCGTAAGTCTAAGAACTTCGAGCCGCTGGCGGTATCTTTCAAGCGTGTCCGCAAGATTCTGGAGAAAGCGGAACTGGGCAAAGGGGAAGGCCGGCGGGTGCAAGCGGAGTTGTTCGAGCACGACGCGGAACGCGAACTATATTCTGCAATGCGGGAGGCAGCGGCTCGCGTACAGACTGCCAAACGGGGCGGGCGGTATCAAGAGGCGCTGGAGATCATCGCGGGATTGCGGAAAGCGGTCGACCGGTTCTTCGAGGAAGTGATGGTGATGGCCGAGGACGAACGAATAAGGAGTAATCGCCTGACACTCCTTTCCGAGTTATTAAAGGAGTTCACGACGGTAGCGGACTTTTCGGAAATCGGAGCAGAGGAGCGCCGCTAAAGAATCAGTTGAGTGGAAAAAGTCGACACGCCGACACCTGAAGTGATTGTCTAACGTCAAATTGTCGACGAACCTACATCGCAAATAATGGTCGAGCGTCTAAATTGTCGGCGAGCCGACATTGAAAGTGCGAGGTGAGGTCGATAGTCGTCGGTTTATGGAATGTAAAGCAATCTATGAACACCGACCGTGACAAAGCAAATATGCAATCGTTGTTCAAATTGTCGCCGAGTCGACATGTAAGGCAATAGGTTAGATTTTGATGAACACCGTAATTGCGACAGAGCCATGAGGTGCTGGCTTATAAAGTACCAATGGAAGTGTGGCTCGCAGTTCAAGTAGAGAAGAAGAATGTAAAGTTAAAAATCAGATTCGGGAGCAACTGCCACAGCGGCGGCGTAGGACCTAAAGCATTGCTTCAAGTAAGCACATTGCGGACAGCAGTTGGATATCAGCAAGCGGACTCGGTAGGTTTCGTCCACGTCGTACTTAAAGTAAAAGTTCAGGTGTATCCAGCTGAAGAGAGATTTGCATTCATTGTCGGCACGCCGACATCTCAGTTGATGGTAGAGGTTGTGTTGACGAGTGTTCGAACATTCGAGCGTTCCCGAGGAATGTAAAGCTATCGTTGAGGGTACGAAGTTTTCGGCGAAGATGTTGGCGGCCAGAGAAAAGTCGACGCGCCGACAATCTTAGGTGATGGTTGAGGTTTTGTTGACGTGGCGTCGAACTCTCGGGTGTCACGACAGGGCATATAAAGTTGTGGTCGATCTTTCAAGCTTTGGCGGTGACGGTTGCCTGGCAGAAAAGAGTCGACACGCCGACATCGTAAGTAATGGTTGAACGCGGGATCGATTGGCGTGCGGCGTTGGGCGCAGCCGAGGTTTGAATGTAAGGCGATAGTTGAGGCTTTGAACGGTGCGGTGGGCGGCGAAAATGTCGGCGAGCCGACAATGAAAGTAACGGTTGAGGGCGTGCGGCAGCCGTTCGAACGAGCTGCGCGATTCGAATTGGATGCGCGATTCGAATGAGTACTGCGACCGACAGAGTTTTGGTTGATTAATTTTGAAGCAAAGTTTGAGAAACACAAAATCCTACATCGAGGGTCACAGTGAAAAAATGGGTATATTTTT
>DATBBY010000048.1:0-20346 GCA_036270765.1 Candidatus Acidiferrum sp. | reverse complement strand
GAATCATACCGAATTCGACAGTCTAGTTTGAGTGGGGAGCACTACAGCTGGAACTTCCTTGCGCCTTTTGGCGTATTGTCCTGTAGATCGAAGGTGACCCATGCGCGTTCGGATTCCCGCACTGTCGGTGCTTCTTTTATTGCCGATTTCGAGCTATCCACAAAACAACGTGGAGATCGAAAACGATCTTGCGCATCACACGTTCTATGTTGACTTCGCGCCACGAAGTCAAATCGATCTGCGTATCCGCCCGGCCGAGATTCATATCATTGGTAGTGAGGAGAGCAGAATTGTTGTCCGGGTGGAAGGACGGCAAGGGCGCGATTCCAAGGATGTGCAGGCTCGCTTCGAAAAACATGGCAATTCTGGTGTGCTGAAGATTAACGGCGGGCCGCGCAACGATGTGACCATCACCGTACAAGTCCCCATAGAATCGAATCTTGTTGTGCGGGTCTTCGCCGGAGATGTGCAAGTCAGGGATGTTGTCGGTGACAAGGATGTGGAGCTGAATTTCGGTTCACTGAGAATTGGCGTTGGAGATGCCACCAGCTATTCGAGTGTGAAAGCTTCAGTGTCCTCCGGCGAGATCGATGCGAAACCATTTGGCGAGTCCCACGGCGGCCTATTTCGTTCTCTGGAAAAGTCCGGGCCCGGCAAATACAAATTGAGGGCGTACGTGGGCGCCGGCCAGTTGACTCTTAATTAGGTGTCAGGTTTTCTAATCGCGAGCCCTAGTCACTGAGTCGCGGCCAAGCTTCGATCGGGCTTCACAACCGACCACGCTAGCGCACCCAAGGCCGCTAAAACCGCCGCCACGTAAAACGAGGCCGTCCAACCGTAACGGGCTGCAACCATAGGGGTGAGTGACGCGGTGACTGCGCCGCCGAGTTGCGCGCCCATATTCATGAAGCCAGAAACTGAGCCGGAAGACGCGGCACCAATATCTGCGGTAACAGACCAGAATGAACTTTGCGAAAGGTAAAGCGCGCCCGCGCCACCGGCAAGTACGACGCTGGCTAAGCGGGCACTCGCGACGCGAGAGCCGAGAAGGAGAAACACTGCGGCCAAAGTCATGGCGAATACGGCGATGCCACAACGCCCGATACGTTTGCCCCGCCAAAGTGTTACGCGGTCGGCGATAGCTCCGCCAAGCGGGCAGCAAATGGCCATCGCGAGGAAGGGCAGTGTGGCGTAGAAGGCGCTGGCTTTCAGATTCAGTCCGCGAACTTTCGCGAGATAAATGTAAAACCAACTGAAGAAAATCCACGCGACGTAGCCGTAACAGAAATAGCTGAAGGTGACGGCCCAGACAATTTTGCTCTGCAGGATTGTGGACCAAGGCAAGGATTTGACGGTATTGGCGACAGGCGGCGGGATCGTTGAGGCTGATAGTGATTCGCTGGACGATAAAGTTCGTCCGGACTGGATAAAGTGGAGTTCGGCGGGCGAAACAGAAGGATGATCTTCGGGTTTGTCGCGAGCAATTAAAAACCAAATGAAACCGGCTGCGAGGCCGATGATGGCGCTCAGCCAGAATGAGGATCGCCAGCCATAGCGAAACATCACATAGCTGATGGCTGGAGGCGTGATGCCTGCGCCGACGCCGACTCCGGCGAAAATGATGCCGTTGGCGACTCCGCGCTCCTGGGTAGGAATCCACCAGGAGACAAATTGATTGGAAGCGGGATAGATGACGGCTTCACCGGCGCCCAACAGGAACCGAATCGCGACGAAAAGAAGTAACGCTCCTTTTATTTGCGAAGGCACAATGGCGGTGAGGACGGTGAAAATTCCCCACCACACCACGCCGACGGTGAGCACGCGGCGGGGACCAAGCTTGTCGCTGAGCCAACCTCCAACCGTTTGAAATATGGCGTAGCCCAATAAAAATGAACTGAAGACATAGCCCAATTGGCTGTTGCTAAGGCCGTAATCCGCCGCGATCGAAGAACCGGCGATGGAAATGTTTACGCGATCGAGAAATGCGACGGCGCTCAACACAAATAACCAGCACACGAGAAGCCATCGCGTGTGGCTCATGTGCCGCTCAATCATTCGGTGATTCGCTCAAGCACCATTTGCCAAGACCGTATTCAAGCTTTGTGGGCCTTCAATAATTGTGTTAATTGGTCGGCGATGATGCGGTCTTCACCGGGTTGCAACATAAAAGAATTCATTGATAAACCCTGATCCGAAGCACTCAAGATGATCGAGGGATCGGATTTTTTCAGAATTGCGCCAGCGTCCTTTGGTGTGATGGCGATCTGGCGTTGGTCCCACGTGATACGCAAATGCGGTACGTGGTTGGCGATGGTCGGGGCGGGGAAATCGGTGGTCACGCCGGAGACAGATTTTACTTTAGCGGCGATTAGATCGAGTCGGCGCTGCCATTCGGCGTTGAGGGCTTGGTGATCCTCGTTCAAATAAGATTCAAGCGCTTTTATCATGCCGACGATTTCTTCCTTGCCCACTTTTTGACTGCGGCCCAGAGTGTCTTCGTGCGGACTATTGTTGAGGAGCGCGTTGGCGACGAGGTCTTTTTTTCCGATGAGCAAGCCTGCACATTGCGGACCGCGGATGGCTTTGCCACCGCTGAAGCAAATCAGATCGTAGCCCATGTTGGCATAGTCCCAGAGGTGGGAAACCGGAGGAGTGTCGGCGGCGGCGTCGATGAAAGCGGGAATTTGATGGTCGTGAGCCAGCCTCAGCCATTCTTCGACTTTGATTTGGCCTTCATCGTTTGCAAAATTCGAGAAATGCATCATGGCGGTTTGCGAACTGATGGCGCGTTTTACGTCGTCTGCTGATTCGACGACGACCAATTTCACTCCGGTGGAACGCAATTGGTGGTCGAAAGGGTTGCGGTGGGATTTCTGGATGAGGACTTCCGATTTCATGCCAGTCAGGTCAGGCAATTGTTCGATGAATTTGGGATTGTTGCCGGTCAGTATGCCCGCGAGGCCCGATTGCATGGCTGCGGCGGCACCGGAGGTGACGATCACAGCGTAATCGGCGGGAAGTTTTAGCATCTCCGCGATGCGTTTTCCGGCAGCAACCTCCAAATCAGGAATACTGACGAAGTTGCGGCCTGCTAGAGCCATCACCGCTTCCACCTCTGGACGCATCAGCGAACCGCCGAGGACGGTCATGGTGCCTTCGCCGTTGATTACGGTGGTGACGCCGAGTTCTTTATAGATGTCACCGGTTGAGCCGAAACCTTTGACGGAAGATTTCGCGTCCTTGGTGGAAGTGGCGGATGCGGAAGGGGCGAAGAGCGCACCTCTTCCGACAATGGCGGAGGAAAGCGCGGCCAATGCGCCCAGGAAGGTTCTGCGATTCCAGCGATAGCGAAAACTCATACTGTTCAGCCTTTCTTGGCGGTGTTTACTACCGCTGCGGTGCAATTAATTTCTACCAGCGACTGGCCCGGAAGCGCGGCGACGGCTACACAGGTGCGGGCCGGGCCACCATTGGGGAAATAAGTCTTGAAGACTTTATTGAGGCCATCGTAGTCGTCGAGTTTGGTAAGAAAAACGGTGAGCTGCAGAATGCTATCCATGGTGCCCCCGCCGGCCTCAACGAGGGTCTTAACGTTTTCCATCACCATACGGGTATGCATTTCGATGTCGGGCGTTTTACCGGCGTCAGAATTGTCGCCGCGTGAATGTGCGCCTTGACCGGCAATATAAATGACGCCGTTATGGACGATCAACGGGGTGATGAAGCCGGGGTTTTTCGGTGGCTTGCCTTCATAGTCGAGTTTTTTGACTGTGTCTTTATCTTGCGCCGCGCCCGGGATAGGTGAGACCAGCCCAGCGATTCCGAGTCCTGGCAACAGCGCTGCCAGGCGTGCAGCGAAGCCTCTTCTGGTGCTTACATCCGAAAGCATGTCGATCCTCCTCGAGTGATTTGAACTTGCAACTTATGGCAACGCAAAACCAAAAATGTCGCTTCCGGCAGCGATGGTTACATATTGTTTGCCGAGCACGGCGTAACTCATGGGGGAAGCATGAATGGATTGGCCGGTATTGAAATGCCACAAGGGCTTTCCCGAGCGAGGGTCAACAGCCTCGAAGGATTGAGTGTTGTCACCAAAAAATAAGAGGTTGCCGGCTGTAGTCATGGTGCCCGCGGAGGAATATCCCTCGCCAGCTTGCACGTAACGCCAAGCGGGCTTGTCGCTTTCCAAGTCATAGGCGAGCAGTATTTTTTGGCCATGATCCGTGGCGCTGTGGCGAACGCCAGTGGAGTAATAGGTTTGGCCTTCCTTAAAATTTTCAGGCTTGAGTGAATAGATGCTGCAGTCTTCATTGGCGATGAAGTAGAAAAGTTTTGAGGCGGGATGGTAAGAAGGGGAAAACCAGTTTGTGGCGCCGGCAAAGCCGGGGCAGGTGCGCGTGCCGTCCGCGGAGGGTTGTACTTCGGTTCCAATCGGCCGGCCTTGCCTGTCGATCCCGCTGGCCCAATTTAATTTTTCGACGAAGCGGACAGCGGACAGAAATTTTCCATCGGTGCGATCGAGAATATATAAAAATCCATTGCGATTGGCTTGCACGAGAAGTTTGCGCGGCGTTCCGCGATAAACAGTGTCAATCAGCACAGGTGTTTCGGTGGCGTCATAGTCGAACAAATCATGCGGCGTAAATTGGAAATGCCACTTGAGCTTTCCCGTGTCGGGATCAAGCGCGAGGACGCAATCGGTGTAGAGATCGTCGCCGGGGCGGACAGCGCCGTCGAAATCCGGAGAAGGATTGCTGGTGCCCCAATACAAAGTGTTGAGCTGCGGGTCGTAGGTGCCGGGCATCCAGGTGGTGCCGCCGCCGTGTTTATATAGTTCGCCGGGCCAGCTTTCCGCCCCGGGTTCTCCGGGACCGGGGATAGTCCAGAAACGCCAAGCGAGCTTGCCGCTCGCGGCTTCGTAGGCGGCTACAAAACCGCGAACGCCGTCGTCGCCGCCAGAAGTGCCCACGATAACTTTATCTTTGACAACCAACGGCGCACTGGTGGCGCCGTAATTTTTATTTCCTTCAGCGTAGGCAACGTCCCAGAGCAAATTACCGGAGCGGGAATCGAGACAAAAGAGATGAGCGTTGTCGGTCTCGGCGTAAATGTGAGATTTCCAAACACCAACTCCGCGGCTGTGATGTTGCGCGGCGTCGTCGATGAGGCCTTCGGTGACTGGGCGCGTGTAATGCCACACGACACGGCCGGTTTGCGCATCGAGTGCAAAAACATCATTGGCGGCAGTGACCAGCATAAGTCCGTTGACTACGACGGGGGTTACTTCCATGTCGCGAGAATGGGGTGAATGAAAAACCCAGGCCGCACGCAACTGCGAGACGTTGCCCTGGTTGATTTGATCGAGGCTGCTGAATCGCTGGCCAGTGTAATCGCCGTTGTAAGAGAGCCAGTTGGCTCCGACTGGCTGGATATTTAGTTCTTCCGTTTTCACGTCGACGACAATCTCCGGGTGATTCGCTTCCTGGGCCGCGAGAGGTGAGAGGCAGAAGATCAGCAAAGCCGTCGCGGCAATTGTGTTGCGTCGCGGGATATTATTCTGCGAATCCGTTTTCGTGACCTCATGAATCATGCCGCTCATTCAGCAAATCATTCCTAATCGAAGGGGCGCGAAATTACAACCGCCCGGATTTTTTAACCGCTTCCTGGATGGACTTAAGCTTTTCAATGTCGGCGTACATGGAGTGCTCTTTGAAATCCAACTCCTGGGCCAACGACAAAACCTGGGGCGCTTGCGCGCGGGGGACGACCGTCACGCCATCGGCGTCGGCGACGATAATGTCGCCGGCATTGACTGGGACTCCGTCACAGACCACCGGGACATTTGCGCCAGCAAAGCGGTAATGGCCTACGGAAGTGGAGGGCACGATGCCCAAGGCGTAGACGGGAAAACCTATTTTTGTGAGGTAGGCGACGTCCCGGACGCCACCGTCAATTACCGCGCCGGAAAAACCTCGCGCGGACATCGCGGTGCCCATTAATCCGCCCATGCCTGCGATATCAATGCCGTCTTCCACGGCCATTACATAAACGGAGTTTGCGCCGCCCTGATCGATGGCGGCGAGCATCCCGTCCAAGGCGTGGGGTTCGTTGGTGGAATCTTTTTTCAACTGCACGGTCAGCGCGAAGCCAACGAATTTACTTCCAAAGATTGGGCGCATGCGGTGGGACATGTACATTTTGCGGCCGGAAAATTTCTCGAGCGCATCCGAGACAGAAGCTACCTCGACATGGCGGTAGGCGTCCAGAAGAGACAAGTCATCGTTTGGGGGATTGGCAGCATGAGTGTCGAGGGGACGTAGCGTGATTCGTCCGGATAGGGTGGCAATCGTGAGGAGGCAGAGCAGAAGCAAAAAAAGAAGCCGTTTAACTGGTGCGAAAGCAGAGCGCTGCTTCACAAAACCCTCCTGCGTAATGATTGCCAGTGTCGTCAACGCCAGAACCTAAATGATGGTAATTCCTAAATATTTCCGTATCTAAATCGATTCAAATGCAGAAAGCGATTGACGCAAACAAACGTCATGCAGTAATACCATACCGACTGGTTAGGAGTGAATTTTTATTGTTGGAATTTTATTGATCTTATGGAACAGCAGATTCTCTCGTAATAGGACGTTGAGGTTGAAATTGCGCGTGATTAAAATGATTCGCATCCGATGGGCTTCGTGGCGATGCGAACAAGTTGTGGGTCGATTGCTATTCCTAAGCGCGGTCTGGGCGATTAGCCTTTGCTGGTCGAGCGGCGAACAGTCACTTATGCATGCGCAAAAAACCAACCAGACCGTAAATACCGCGCCAAGCCGCGAGACGAATTCGGAGCTGGGGCGCATGTTGTTTGAGTCTAACTGCGCGGGATGTCACGGATTGGACGGGCGGGGCAGTGAAAAAGGTCCAAATATCGCGACTCGACCGGAAATATCAGGGCATTCGGATGACGAGATTCTGGCCATTCTTAGACGTGGCGTCCCCGGTGCCGGCATGCCGGCATTCGGAAGTTTGGGAGATGCGCAACTGGAAGTTGTTGTACGACATTTGCGAACCTTGCAGGGGCTGAATGGGAAAAATGAAATAGCAGGAAACGCGGGCGAAGGGAGAAAGCTATTTTTTAAGGACGGAGGTTGCGCGACATGCCACATGATCGACGGCGCGGGAGGATTTTTAGGGCCCGATCTCAGTAACTACGGCGCTGTTACGTCTGTGGCGGAGATGCGAGAACAAATCATGAATCACGACCAGTTGCCGCGAGCCAGAACGATGCTGGTCTCGACACGAGACGGGAGCAGTCTGTCCGGCTTTGCTCGCAACGAAGATAATTTTTCTCTGCAATTGCAGACTTTGGACGGCAAATTTCATTTTTTAGATAAGTCGGCGGTGATCAGTGTGGATCAATCGCCTGCAGCCAACGTTGCGGATGTTGAAAAAAAGTTAAGCAAGAGTGATCTCGACGCGCTCATAAGTTATCTGGTCCACGTAGCTCAAACTTCGCAAGACGGGGTCAAGCGAAAGATGCCGCCAAGACATCATGAAGAAGATGAGGATTAAGGCTTGAAAGTTAATCAATGCCCAGGCGGCGCTGCATTTGTTCCAACGTTACGTTCTTGGTCTCAGGATAGAAGAACAACACCACAAAAAATTGCAGCACCATCATGGCCGCGAAAAACATAAATGGATAAGCGCCTGATGATTTCGCGACCTGCGGGAAGGTGTAAGCAATGATGGCATTCATAATCCAATGGGACGAGCTGCCGAGCGCTTGGCCCTTGGAGCGCACGCGATTGGGAAACACCTCGCCGATATAAACCCAGATGACCGCTCCCTGGGACACGGCAAAAAACGCGATGTAGGTCACCAGCAGCCAGATCAGATAATTCTGGTGTGCTTGCGTATAAAATATTTCAGCAACGCCCGCCAGGCACAGCGCTGTGCCTACCGATCCGATTATGAGCAAAGTCTTACGGCCCAATTTGTCGATCAAAGTCATGCCGAAAAGGGTGGCGACAAGATTCATCGCACCAATGGCCACGGCTTGCAGGTCGCCAGAAATTTTGCTGTATCCCGCGGCTGCAAAAATGTCGTTCAAATAATAAAGAATGGCGTTGATGCCAGAGAGCTGGTTGAACATTCCTATGGTGATGGCCAGGAAAATCGGCAGCCGGTATTTTCGGACGAAGAGCGGCTCCGAGGTTTGCTCTCGCTCGAGATGCACGGAGGCGACAATTTCGCGCAACTCATTTTCTGGATCTTCGGCGTCCATCGAGATTAGAACTGCGCGCGCCTCGTCAACGCGCTTTTGAGTTACCAGCCAGCGCGAACTGGGCGGAATCCCAAACAACATCACCAGAAAGAGTATTGCCGGCGCCGCCGCCACGCCGAATTGCCAGCGCCATTCGTTAACACCCAAGCCGAACGTACCAATCACGTAATTAGAGAAATACGCCAGTAAAATTCCGAGAACGATATTGATCTGAAATAGGCCCACGAGCCGGCCCCGCCATCTTGCGGGCGCTAATTCGGCGATGTAGACGGGACCGAGGACGGAAGAACCCCCAATTCCCAGTCCGCCGATAAAGCGAGCGACGAGCAGCATCGGCCAACTCACTGCGAAGGCGCATCCGAGCGCTGAAAGCACGTAAAAGATCGCCAGAACCCGCAATGTTTCTCGCCCGCCCCAGCGCTGGCCAGGAATTCCCGCGGACATGGCGCCGATGATGGTGCCGATCAGGGCCATGGCCACGGTCAAGCCTAGTTGTCGCGGGGTCAGGCCAAATTTGAGGGTTAAAGAATGCGTCGTACCAGCGATGACCGCGGTGTCAAACCCGAATAAGAGTCCGCCCAACGCGCCAACAGCGGTCGCTTTCAACAGCGTGGAATTTAATTTCATTTACCTGCCTGCTTCTAGGTTTATTGGCGCGCGTTAAAGCTACCATCAATCGGAGGGATTTTTGTCGTGAAAACGCACCCAAGGCGGCCCCACAACACGACGCGAGTTGTGGGCCGCGATGATTACCGGTGACACTACTTACCGCATTCGCTTACCAAAACCTAATAAGTGTAACCACTAAATTTCACGCGGTGCGAAGCTGCGCATGGCGGAACTTCGTCGTGGCGAGAGCGGTAATGGCTACGAACGCCAGCAACACAACCAACTGGGTAATCTTGAAGGCCGGTTCGGTCTGGGTGGGAGCGAGAGCGTTCAATGCAGGGACGCGGCGGAACAGTTGGACTACCAAAACAAACACGTTGAGATACAGGGCCATCATGGAGCTGATTACGTAGGTTGTGCGCCAACCACCTGCCAGATGTTGACGGTACAGCGCAAAAATCGCCAAAGCCAAAACTGCAAGTGAAATGATACCGACCACGTAAGATGGCTTAAATCCGTGGAACGGGAACATAAATCCCGTGACGCTGGTGAGTACCGTGGTCCACAGAAAAACAGACGTCCAACGCTCCAGCTGCCTGGCGTTGATCAAGGCGTAGGCCACAACTAATCCGGAGAAAATCCCTATCAGGCTGATCATCACGTGGGCGAGAGTAAAAATTGACAGAATCATGATGCATTCCTCCTCTTAGAGCACCTTGCGTTTCGAATTACCGAGGTACCGAAACTCGACCGATTTCTTTCCTTGTGCGAGGTTGCGACGAGAGGCACGGGTTGCGTAGGAAGTCTCTCTCAACGCAACCCGTGCAGAGGATGTCAGGATGCCGCAGCTGTCGCGGCGCCTTTGAAGAACGAAAGCAAATCGGCATTGATTAGGTGCGCGTGAGTGGTGGGCATGCCGTGCGGCAAACCGTGATAAACCTTCAGAGTTGATTGCTTGAGGAGCTTTGCGGCCATGGGGCCGGCAGCCGCAATAGGAACAATCTGATCGTCATCGCTGTGCTGCACCAGTACGGGGATATCAATCTTCTTCAGGTCCTCGGTCAAATCCGTCTCTGAGAAAACCTTGATGCAGTCGTAGTGAGCTTTCACGCTGCCCAACATTCCTTGCAACCACCAATGCTCCCGGATGCCTTCAGAAATTTTTGCTCCAGGGCGATTGTAGCCGTAAAACGGCAAGGTGATGTCTATGTAGAACTGTGGGCGGTTGGCCGCGAGAGCCGCGCGAAGTTCATCGAAGGTCGACACAGGAGTACCGGTCGGATTTTTGTCGGTCTTCAACATCAGCGGGGTGATGGCGCTGATGAGGGCGGCCTTCGAAACGCGGCCGGTGCCGTGACGCCCTAAGTAGCGCGCCACTTCGCCGCCTCCGGTGGAATGTCCAACCAGGAAGGCGTCCTTAAGGTCGAGAGCGTTGAAGAGTTCGGCGAGATCGTCAGCATAGGTATCCATATCGTTGCCATCCCACGTTTGAGTAGAACGGCCGTGCCCCCGGCGGTCGTGTGCGATTACGCGATAACCGCGCTGCCCAAAAAACAACATTTGTCCGTCCCAATCGTCAGCGCTTAGAGGCCAGCCGTGACTGAAGACGATCGGCTGTCCTTTGCCCCAATCTTTGTAGAAGATTTCTGTGCCGTCTTTTGTTGTGATGGTTGCCATGAGATTTTCTCCTTCACGCAAATTTTTAGTTACCAGATTTAGAAAGGGCCCTTTGCCAGTTTCTGAGAGAACTTTCTAGTCAACCCTCGCGAGGATGCCACGAACGATCACCTTTCATGAACTGCAAGGCTATAGATGATTCAGCAGCTACCGCGATGCAGACTTTTTCTTGCCTTTCAGGGAGAGAGAACAACCCGGTGGACCCCGGCCGTCAGTGGGCAGCCTGCGGTCATCACCGGAAGGCGGCCATGTTACAGGCTCGCGTCATGTTTGCCAACACCATCGTGCAATGGTTCTTTTAGGTCAAGCGGTATTGAAAATATTCATGCGACATTAACTTGCCAGCCGCTCATCGTTCTGCACGGACACTCGTACCAATCGATACATTGCCGTCATCCAACAACTAGGCCTTCTCGCGATTTAGTTCATCGCGAACGCTGAAATCGAGGTATCCATGGGTTCTGCACGTCTTGCGAGCACGCCGCTTTCTATTCTGGACTTAGCGCACATACGCCAGGGCGGAACGTCTGCTGAGGCTTTTCGTAACTCGCGCTTGCTGGCTCAACGCGCAGAAACGCTCAATTACAAACGCTTCTGGCTGGCTGAACATCACAATATTCGCGGAGTGGCGTGTTCGGCGACTTCCGTATTGATCGGCCACGTCGCCAATGCTACTTCGAAGATTTGCGTCGGAGCCGGCGGTATCATGCTGCCGAATCACTCCCCGCTGGCCATAGCCGAGCAATTCGGCACACTCGAATCTTTGTTTCCCGGCCGCATTGACCTGGGAGTCGGCCGCGCGCCGGGCGGCGACTCGGCCGCAGCGCGCGCATTGCGGGGTCCGTTCGTTACCTCAGGTGAGGATTTTCCAGAGCTTCTGGACGAGTTGCGACGCTATCTCGGAAAACCGCAACCCTCGCAACGCGTCCACGCTTATCCTGGCGAAGATAGCAACGTTCCCATTTATCTTCTTGGCTCCAGCGATTTCAGCGCGCGTTTGGCCGGAGAACTCGGTTTGCCATTTGCATTCGCGGCTCATTTTCAACCGGGACCATTGCTGCCGGCGCTGCGAATCTACCGCGCTTCATTCCGGCCGTCGGCGGTCCTCGAGCGGCCGTACGCCATGGTTGGAATTCCGGTCATGGTGGCTGACTCCGACGAACAAGCGCAGTTTCTCGCTACCACGCCAGTACAAATGTTTTTGAATTTGATTCGTGGCGTGCCCGGGCCGCTGCAGCCTCCAACGAAAACTCTCGAATGGACTAGCGCAGAACGAGACGCGGTCGCCGCGAAACTTGGAGCCGCGATTTTTGGAGGTCCCGAACGAGTCGCTACACGCCTGAACTCGTTCCTGGATGAGACCGAGGCAGACGAGCTAATCGTGGTTACGAATGCATACAACTTCGAAGATCGTCTTCACTCTTACGAACTGTTAGCGAGCCTTGCGGGCAAAGTGCAAGAAAATCCGCAGACCGTCAGCGCGGCGAATAGGTAATCAACTCACGAAGTGAGAAGAAGAGCGCGCGGTTTTCCCCCGAAGCTACCTTGTCGAGCCTTGATGCTCAGCAGTGTCGATGTGCTTTCGCAGGATGCGAGCACTTGCCGCGTTCCCCACATGCACCTCGGTAGCCATGCCCAGGAACATGCCGTGTTCCACAACGCCGACGGTATCGTGCAATTGCACGGCTCTCAACTGGATCGGTGCCCCTTTTTCAAATGAGCAATCCAGGATGTAGTGACCGCCATCGGTTACAAACGGAGCCCCGTCAGGTCCTGAACGTAACACTGGCGTCCACCCCAATTTCTCGACGCGGTGCGCCGTTGATTGCCATCCGAACGAAACGATTTCCACTGGAACTTCCCCGTGGGACCCAAGCTTGTTCACAATTTTGCTTTCATCCACCACGATGATTAGTTGCCGGCTGGACCTAGCCACAATTTTTTCACGCAGCAGCGCACCGCCGCGTCCCTTGATCAGGTCGAGTGAGCCAAGTTCCACTTCATCAGCTCCGTCAATGGTTAGATCCAGGGCAGGATAATCCTCCAGCGTCGCCAAGCGTATGCCCAATGCGTGCGCGAGCATTTCGGACTTATGAGAAGTCGGGACGCCTATCACCTGCAGGCCGCTTTTCACTTTTTCGCCAAGGATGCGGATGGCAATCTCCGCCGTCGATCCCGAGCCCAAGCCGATAACCATGCCGTTTTTTACCAATTCAGCCGCGGATGCCGCGGCACGTTCCTTTTCGTTCATGGTTTCTGCGACCTCCGTCTCAAAGGAGTGAATCAATATAGCAATCAGAACAATCGAAAATACTAATTCGTACTGCAGCAGTATCCGCCAACGGGTATCTAGTTGTAGCTTCCCGTTCCACCAGGATGACAGGTTTTGGCGCCCAGGAAGGCTGGGGCCGGCTTTACACCCGCGGGATGAATGTATACAAAAACATCCGTCGTGAATCTAATTCGGAAGTTAATCTTCGTTTGTAGATGACGGCTTCGCAGACTCATCCAAATGTAACTTCCATCGAGTTTCTGCGCGGCCACAATCAACAGACGAGAAGCTGAGTATTTTCGGACCGAATTTGTATTAGAGTCCATTCACGTTTCGAAGCTCAGCAAAAAACTCGAGGTGTTGTTGGGGAGGTTTATGAACGCGCGGACAGCAAGGGTTACAGCTGTAACAACTAGCAGGGCACTGATGTTTGCGAGCACTGCCACAGTGCTGCTTTTTGGCACCGCATTGCTTTCGGGGTGCGGCAACAAGAACACCTCGGCTGCCGGCACGCCACCGCCGATGCCCGTCACAGTTGTCAAGGTGCAGCCAGCGGACGTGTCGCTGACCAGCGAGTGGGTTGGAACGCTGGACGGCTACGTCAACGCGCAGATTCAGCCCCAGGCGAACGGCTACTTGATCAAGCAGAATTATAAAGAAGGCGCGCTGGTCTCCAAGGGGCAGGTGTTGTTTGAGATTGATCCGCGCCCATTTCAGGCCGCACTCGATCAGGCCAAAGGGCAACTTGCGCAGGCAAAGGGGCAAGTGCAGCAGGCCAAAGCGCAACTTGATCTTACCCAGATCAACGTCAATCGCGACACTCCGCTTGCGGAAGCCCGCGCTATTGCGCAAAGTCAGCTCGATAACGACACCCAACAAAAGGCTCAGAGTGTAGCTGCCGTCGAGTCGGCTAAAGCCTCTGTCGCTGCCGCGCAGGCGGCGGTCGAGAATGCGGAGTTAAATCTCGGCTTTACCCGAGTGCGATCGCTTATCACCGGTATCGCGGGGCAGGCGACCGTGCAGGTCGGGAACCTGGTCAACACGCAATCGGTGCTGACCTCCGTCTCGCAACTCGATCCGATCAAGGTTTATTTTTCGATTAGCGACAGTGAGTATCTGGCCTTGACGCAGCAAGCGAAACACAAAGGCGGCGACCTGCTGGAGAACTCTTCGGCCATTCCCCTGACACTCACTCTTTCAAATGGCGAGAATTTTCCGCACAAGGGGCGCATTGCCTTCGTTGACCGCCAGATGAATAGCCAGACCGGCGCTATTCGAATCGCTGCAGCGTTCCCGAATCCCGGAAATCTCCTGCGCCCGGGCCAGTTCGGCCGTGTCAAGGCAGACACCGAAGTCCGCCGTAACGCGCTGCTCATACCGCAAGTAGCCGTGTCGGAGTTCCAGGGCATGCAGCAAATTTATGTGGCCGGGCCGGATGGGAAAGCTCACGTTGAAACCGTAACGCTGGGGGCCCAAATTGGCACCAACTGGGTGGTGAATTCCGGTGTCTCCGCCGGGGCGCTGGTCATCATCGACAATCTGCAGAAGCTTCGCGATGGAACTCCCGTCAATGCGCATGAGCAGTCTACGTCTGCCGACGCCGGTGCTGGCGCTTCTACAACCACCGGGTCAACGACCAGCGCGGCGGGAAGGTAATTCATGTCGAAATTTTTCATTAACCGCCCGATTGTCGCGATTGTCATCGCCATTGTCACGGTCATTCTCGGCGTAGTGTCGCTGGTATCACTTCCCACTTCACAGTTTCCGAATATCGTTCCGCCGGAAATTCTCATTACCGCCACTTACCCCGGCGCTGACGCCAAGACCCTCACGCAAGCCGTCGCCACGCCTATCGAGCAGCAGATGAACGGCGTCGACAACATGATTTACATGGACTCGGTGAGCGCTAACAACGGAGTAGTGCAGCTTTTCGTGGATTTCGACATCAAAACCAATCCCGACATTGACCAGGTACTCGGGCAGCTGCGCGTCGATCAGGCTCAGTCGCAACTCCCCTCGCAAGTTACCGTCGCGGGATTAACGGTGCAGAAGTCACTTACGTCGCCGCTGATGTTAATCGCTATCAACTCTCCAGGCGGCAAATTGGGACAGGATTTTCTCACTAACTACGCGGTCATCAATCTTCAAGACCAAATCGCGCGTGTGCGCGGGGTTTCGCGCGTGCAAGTTTTCGGCGGCACTTATGCGCTGCGCGTATGGGTTCAGCCGGACAAGATGGCCAAGCTGGGAGTCACTGCTCCGGAAGTAATCGCCGCGATCCAGACGCAAAACAATGTGAACCCTGCCGGACAGATCGGCGGCGAACCCATTCCCAAGGGACAGCAGTTCACCTATACGGTGCGCACTCAGGGGCGGCTCGTAAAACCAGAAGAGTTCGGCAACATTATTATCCGCGCGAATGCCGACGGCTCGATTTTGCATCTTAGCGACATAGCTCGGATCGAACTGGGTGATCAGGCTTACGCCATCTCCGCCCGCTATAACCAGGCGCCCTCGGGAGTTATGGCCATTTATCAGCTGCCCGGGTCCAATGCCGTCGAGACTGCTATAGCAGTCAATGCGAAGATCAAGGAACTTTCCGCCACCTTCCCGCCGGGCATTACTTACGATATACCGCTCGACACCACGAAGGCCGTTACGGCGGGCATCCGCGAAATCGTTTTCACGCTTGTGGAAGCTTTAGGTCTTGTCGTCCTGGTGGTCTTCCTGTTTTTGCAGGGATGGCGCGCCACACTCATTCCATTGTTGGCCGTTCCGGTTTCGCTCGTCGGAACATTTATTATTTTCCCGGCGCTCGGATTTTCGATTAACACGCTGTCACTATTTGGCCTGGTGCTTGCGATTGGCTTGGTCGTTGATGACGCCATCATCGTTGTGGAAGCTGTGGAGCACCACATTGACGAGGGTATGGACCCCAAGGCCGCGACCATACAAGCTATGGAAGAAGTTGGCGGCCCGGTAGTGGCCATCGCGCTTATCCTTGCCGCCGTGTTCATTCCGACCGCGTTCATTCCCGGTATCACCGGCAGGCTATACCAACAGTTCGCCGTAACCATCGCGATCTCGGTGCTGATTTCCGCATTCAACGCGCTCACGCTTTCTCCCGCGCTGGCGTCGCTGCTGCTCAAGCCCAGGGACACAGAAAAGAAAAAGGGCTTGCTTGGCAAAGGGTTCGGTCTGTTTAATAAATTTTTCGGACGCACGACGGAAAGTTTTGTGCACACCTCCAACGTGCTCATTCATAAGTCGGCAATCGCAATGGCGGGCCTCGCGATAGTCGCCGTGCTGGCGGGTTTCCTTGGCGGGAGCCTTCCCGGCGGTTTTATCCCGACAGAGGATCAAGGCTACATGTTTCTGGCGCTGCAGCTCCCTGATGGAGCTTCCGCGCAACGCACCGATGCCGCCGAACAGAAAATTAGCACGGCCCTATTGAAGACGCCTGGGGTGCAAGGCGTGATCGCTGTTAATAACTTTTCGCTGCTGACACAAGTGCAGAGCACTAACGCTGGTTTTTTCTTCGTCGCTCTTAAACCTTGGGAAACGCGTAAGAGCAAGGAGCAGCAGCTCGAATACATTCAAAGCCATTTACAAAAGCAGCTTTTTGCAGACCCTGACGGCATTGCCTTTGCCTTTCCACCACCCTCGATTCCGGGTATCGGAACTTCTGGCGGCGTCACGATGGTTCTGGAAGATCGCTCCGGAACCGACGACCCCGCGACGTTGACGAAGAACGTGTTCGCATTTCTTGGCGCGCTGAAGGATAGAAAAGAGATTGGTGCGGCGATCCCGTCGTACCAGCCTGCTGTTCCGCAACTGTATGTCGACGTCGATCGCGAGAAGGTGCTGCAACAGCAAGTGAGCCTGTCGGACGTTTACACCACCATGCAGACTTTCATGGGCGGCTATTTAGTGAATTACTTCAATAGGTTTGGACGGCAATGGCAGACCTATGTGGAAGCGGAAGGGACCTCGCGCACCAACATTGCCAACATCAATCAATTCTATGTTCGCAGCGCTAACGGCGGGCAGGTTCCGCTGGCCTCGCTTGTCAAAGTGAAGCAGATCACTGGGCCCGAATTCATTTATCGATTCAATGAATACAACGCGGCACAGCTCAACATTACAGGCGCGCCCGGCTACAGTTCCGGCCAGATTCGCGCGGCGTTGGAAGACGTTTTCAAGAAGACCATGCCACCAGGCGCGGGCTTCGATTATTCCGGGATGTCCTTTCAGGAGCAGCAGGCCGAAAAGGGCGTGCCGTCCTGGGCCGTGTTTGGATTGTCGCTGCTCTTCGTCTTTTTAATTCTTTCCGCGTTGTATGAGAGTTGGTCGCTACCTTTCAGCGTTTTGCTGAGTACTCCGGTTGCGATTCTTGGTGGATATCTCGCGCTTCGCGCTCGGCTGCTCGAAAACGATATCTTCGCCACTGTGGGGCTGGTTATGTTGATCGGGCTGTCCGCGAAGAATGCCATCCTCATTGTCGAGTTTGCTAAATCGAATTACGAAAGTGGAATGAGCATTTCGGAGTCCGCTCTAGGCGCTGCACGCTTGCGCTTCCGCCCGATCGTGATGACTGCGCTGGCGTTCATCTTCGGTTGTCTTCCTCTATGGATAGCAACGGGCGCCGGCGCGGCTTCTCGTCGCATCCTCGGGACTGTGGTGATTGGCGGGATGTTCCTGTCGACCGCCATCGGACTCATCTTTATTCCAGCGACTTTCGCGGTGGTCGAATATCTGTCTCATCGCTTTGTTAGAGGCGGTAAGAACACCACCATGGATTCCAAGGCTGACGTTGACGTACACGAGGGCCAAGCTCCCGGGCCGCAGACTCCCGCTCTCGGAGACATGGCATGAAAACTTATTTGATTTGGTTCAAGCGCTCATCTGCAATCGCACTGGCAACTCTGGTCATTGCTGGTTGCAATGTGGGACCCAGATACAATCGGCCAACCGTTTCGACTCCGACTGTCTTTCGCGGCGCCGACGATGCTTCCATCGTCAGCGATGCGCAGAACTCTGTCGCCGACCAACAATGGTCTGAGGTTTTTCGCGAACCGGAGCTGCAAGTTCTGATTCGCACCGCTCTCAAAAACAGCTACGACATTCGTATCGCCGCGCGGCGAGTACTTGAGCAGCAGGCGCAAGTTCAGATCACTCGCTCACAGGAATTTCCGCAAGTCACGGGTGGCGGCACGGGTATTGGAGCGACGCTGCCCTCCAACTTGGGAGTCAACGTCGCCAGCCCTCTCGCGTTCGGCACCTTTAACCTTGGCGCTGCCTGGAACCCCGATTTCTGGGGCCTGTACCGTAAGCAGACTGAGGCCGCGCGCGCGCAGTTTCTGGCGCAAACCTGGGCGCAGCGAGCTGTGCGCCTGACGCTCATTCAGCAGGTTGTCAGTACCTACATCGACCTGCGTGCATCGGATCGGAAGTTGGAGATAACCAAGCAGACCCTAAAAGTTCGTCAGGATTCTCTGGATCTGACCGAAAAGTTGGAGCGCGGCGGGTCCGCGCCGCTCTCGGACGTGCGTCAGGCCGAGCAACTTCTCTACACTGCTTCATCGCAGGTCCCGCAGCTCGAACAGCAAATTCAGCAGGACGAAAACGCGCTCAGACTTTTGCTCGGCACGGATCCCGGCCCGGTTGCTCACACCGCTCCAGACGCGCTCGCACCGCCACCCCAGGATTTGCCGACCGGTCTTCCTTCGCAGCTTCTGGAACGCCGCCCGGATATTCAGCAGGCTGAACAAACTTTAGTTGCCGCCAATGCGCAGATCGGGATTGCGCGGGCGCAATTCTTTCCGCAGTTTTCCATTACCACATCCGCGGGCTTGGGCGGCAATGAATTCTCGAATCTTTTCGATGTTTCAGGAAAGACTATCTACGGCATCGGATCATTCACGCAGCCAATTTTTGAAGGCGGGAAGCTACGCGGCCAGCTGAGGCTCTCTCGCGAAACCAAGGAAGAGTTGGTTCTGAATTATCAGAAGACCATCGCCACCGCGTTTCACGACGTTTCCAACGCGTTGATCGCGTTGAACAAACAGCGGGTGTACCGCCAAGAACAGGAAAAACTTGTCGCAGCCGCTCAGGACGCCACGCGGCTTGCGCGCCTTCGATATCAGGGTGGCGCCACCGGATATCTCGAGGTCCTGACCACAGATTCAAGTCTTTTCTCGGCGGAACTCAACCTTGTGAACGCGCAACAAGGCGAAGCCGTCACCGTTGTGCAACTCTACAGTGCCTTGGGTGGTGGCTGGCAGTAGCTGGCTCTTGAGGCCGACGCCGCATATTGCGAAGAAATTTGGCCTTTCATTCCTTGAAATTCTGGCGCGGCTGCTCTTTCCTAGACTGCGGCCGCTGCCATCCGGTCAAGTTCCTGCATTCTCTTTGCGTCCACCTTTAGCGTTGCTGCGGCTACGTTTTCTTCGAGGTGTTTCACTTTGGAAGTTCCTGGGATCGGCAGCATCACTGGAGATCGAGATAGCAGCCAAGCCAAAGCTACCTGCGATGGAGTCGCGTTCCATTGCGCAGCGATACGACTGATAGGGCTCTCAGAACCCGAAACGCGACCGGCCGCCAGTGGAAACCACGGAATAAAACCCAATTTTTCTTTTTCGCAATACTTCAGGACATCTTCCGACCCGCGGTCGCTGACGCTATAGCGATTTTGAACGCTCACAATCGGCACAATCGTTCTCGCGTGCTGAATCTGTTGTACGCTCACCTCCGATAAGCCAATGTGTTTGATTTTTCCTTGGGCCTGCAAATCTTTCAGAGTTCCGATCTGATCCTCAGCCGGCACCTTTGGGTCGATTCGATGCAATTGATAAAGATCGATGCGCTCCAGGCGCAACCGGCGTAGGCTCCCTTCGCAGGCGGACCTCAGGTGTTCAGGTTTCCCATTTTCAACCCATTGGTTGGGACCCGTTCGCATAAAGCCGCCTTTCGTGGCGATCACCAGCCCCGCCGGGTAGGGGTACAGCGCCTCAGCGATGATTTCTTCGCTAACGTTGGGGCCGTAGGAGTCCGCGGTGTCGATGAAATTAATTCCCAATTCGACCGCGCGCCGCAGAACCCTGATGGCTTCAGCCCGATCTGCAGGCTCGCCCCAAATTCCTTCTCCGGTGATCCGCATCGCTCCGAATCCCAGGCGTGTAACATGAAGATCGTTTCCGATCAGGAATTCGCCGGATTTTTTAGTGGGTGGTTCGTTTCGTTGCACTGAGGGTGTGTCATTCTGCATCGGATTTCCTCTTTCCAACGGAATAAAATTAATTGTCGAACTGCTTCTCCTTTGGAGTAACAAGATGAAAGCGGTGTCGCAAAAAAGCGCGGTCCTTTGCGGTTTCCGCAATGCTCCCAGAATTATCGCGCTACCGCGCCAATTTTGCGAACGCCTTGCGCAAATCACAGTCATCACATTTCTGGACCAATGCGCTTCAATTTAGATAGAATCAGAAGCGACGCGGCGGGCGTCGTACAATGGCAGTAT
>DATBBY010000047.1:0-29981 GCA_036270765.1 Candidatus Acidiferrum sp. | reverse complement strand
AAGGCCCGCCGTGAACTTAAATCTATGACGCCGACGGATTTCGACGGCGTCGTGCTTGTGAGTTTAGTAGGTAGCACCTTCCGGCACGAAGATGAACTCCACGCGGCGATTTTCTTTCTCCGCGCCCTTCTCCTTCGAGGCCGTGCCGGTGCGAGTGCTGATGCGCGATGCGTCGATGCCCTTTTCGCCCAGGAACTTTCTGGCGAGATCGGCTCGCGTATCGGCGAGTTTGGCCGCTCGTGGCTCACGTGGGTCCGCATAGCCGGTGATCACCAGCTTGGCATTCGGGTCATTCTTCAGGCGCAGCGAAACGTCGTCGAGCACGCGCTTGCAGACATTGTCTACGCGCGAGGCGCCGGGCTTGTCGTAGTTGCAATCGCCTACCTTGGTGGCCTGCGGGGGTGGCGGCGGTTGCTGGACATCAACGGTCGTCGAGGCATCCGCATTGCCTCCTTTACCGTCGCTGACGGAACATTTCACGGTGTAACTGCCGGGCTGCAAGCCGGTCGAGTCAAACTCGGCTTTAGGTCCATCGCCGGTGACCGTTCCGCCCGAAGCGCTGTAGCTGTAGGTGAGCGGATCATTATCCGGGTCGCTGGCGGTAGCTGTAATTCCGGTACGCTCACCCGGCATAATCGGGCTGCGATCGGTAGAGCATGAAATTGTAGGTGGGCGGTTGGGCCGAGGTTCTACTTTCACGTCCGCGGAGCATGTTGCTGTTCCGCCCCTGCCGTCATCAACCTTAACGTTTACCGTATAGCCGCCTTCATTGAGTCCGTTGGTAGCAAAACGTCCGTCGGGACCCGTGCCCTCCACAGTCCCGCCCGTCGCGGAGTAGCTGTAAGTGAGGTTGTCGTTGTCGGGATCGCTGGCGGTTACGTGTATCGCGACGCTATCACCCGAGCCGGCGTATACCGATGTCGGATTTGCCGAGCAAGCAGCCACTGGAGGATGATTTGGCGGCGGAGGCGGGTTCGGAATGCCGAATCGCAGCACCACCCCAGTCGCGGCGCGAATACTATTTTGCCGTCCATTGACGTTCAACCCGGGACCCGAAAAGTTGGTTTGCAGGTAATCAATCTGCGCGAAGCGCCACGCCAGATTTTTCCACAAAACGATATCCACGCCGCCGCCAGCCGCCAAGGCAAAGGTGTACTGGGTTCCGGCACCGGTCATGGCTGATCCTGCGTGCGCGCCACCAATTAAGACTTCAGCGAACGGCACGAAGCGGTCCCTGCGAAGATTCAAGCGCGGGCCAAACAGGTAGGTGATAAAGCCACCCTCTTGAGAAGGGTTACCGCCGATGGGCGTCAGGTCGCGACTGAAATCCGTCCCACCAACCTCCGCGGTCAGGCCCCAGTGTCTCGACACGTTCACCGTGAAGGAACCAGTACCGCCATGATTGTTGAAATTTGAAAAAGGATCCTGGGGGTGAAAGTTTATGTATTCATACATGAACGCCAATTCGAATCGCGGAACCAATCTTCCCGGCTCCTCTTCGGGAGCTTGTGCTGCCGGCCCGGGAAAAGGTGTAGGTCTGGGCATCGCAGGCATGGCAAAGAAATCGGGCGCAGGCGCCACGTTCACGGCATTGCTAGCGTTGGACGTTTCCTCTGCCGTCGCCGTGGGAACTCCATCAGCCGCGCCGCTGTTATTGTGCCGCGCAAAACTCGGGAGCGCGAGAAGTGCGCTTACCACTACGGTTAGACACCACTTGGACATCATATTCCTCCCCTGAATTCGCCACTGCGCTTATGATGCGGTGCTTTAAAATGCCGGGTACAAAATAGGTTGAATTATATAAGGCGGTGACAGCGCCGCCGGTCCTGGAAACCACACCCCGTTGGAAAACTATTTGTTAAGCGCGGCCGCGACTTGCACGTTTATATTTCCGCGAGGGAACGGTCCGACGCGCGTCAACAAATGGGCTTAATCGTAGACTAGTACCCCCTGCTGCGCAAGAGTATTGCTACCCAGGCTCGAATCGCGTATCCCCCGTGTTCTGTAGGCAAAGCAAATGTTTACTGTAGTGGTAAAGCCAGCAGGCAACCACTGGAAGAGTTAACAGGTACCGTGTGGCGACGAGCGCGTCATGCGGGCTGACAGAGCAAGCAAAATATAATGATCGAGATCAAGCTTGAGCCGCGTATCCCAGCCATTCCGGATGCGCAGCGGTGGAATCAAATATGGGCGTGGTCTTGAAGGGTTCGTACTTTCCGTCCGCCGCGAGGGTGACGGTCTTCTTCAAAATTTCTTCTATATCGGCTTTGCTCAGTGATGAATAGGTTTTCGCGGCCTCAAATGCCTGGTCCAGAATGGGCATGCTATCGATGCCAGTAATTACCACCGAGGTCGGCAAGCTCAAAGCGTATTGCAGGCACTCGAGAGGCGTCACCACGTTGGCTTTCAAGATGTTTTTGTCGCCCATGGACTTCATGCCCAGGATGCCCATCTGTTTCTTTACCAAAACCGGCACCACTTCCTTGCCGAAGCTGCGGAAATGAGCGTCCATCACGTTCAGCGGCATCTGCGCGGTGTCGAAACTAAAACCGTGTTTGTCGGCCATTTCCAGCATACGTAAATGCACACTGGGATCTTTGTGGCCGGTGAAACCCGTGAAGCGAATCTTTCCGGCTCTCTTGGCTTCCTGCATGGCTTCCACCGCGCCACCTTCGGCGAAAAACCTGTCGGGGTCTTCGAGACGGATATTTTCGTGAAATTGCCATAAGTCGACGTGATCCACTTCCAGGCGCTGCAACGATTCATCCAGTTGTTTCAGCGCCGAGCCTTTGGTACGCCCGTCAAACTTAGTCATCACAAAAACTTTATCGCGGTAACCATTTTTCAAGGCCTTGCCTACACGCTTTTCGCTTATCCCCTGGTTGTAATCCCAGGAATTGTCCGAAAAATTTATCCCCCGGTCGATCGCGGAATGAAAAAGCTTGATGGCGTCCGGCTCCTCCAAGTGGGATTGCCCTAGATGAAAACCGCCCAGTCCGATGGCCGAAACTTTGACGCCGGTTTTTCCCAGTGTGCGGTAGGGCATCTCGCCGGTACGACTTTGTCCACGAGCGCCGGGGACCTTGGCCGCCACCGACATGGCCGCCAGCCCGCCGATAAATTCGCGTCTCTTCATATTGTCCGCCATCATTTCTTGTCCTCTTTCGTCATTCAATATCTGGAATATTTTCCTGTCTGGCTAATCGCACGTCGCCGCTGCGATGCCGCTGGATAAACTTGGTGGCTTCGAAGGTAGAAGAGGTAATAGGGTCCTGCCCATCAGGTGTTCACTTCATGCCTGCTTAGGCTGAGCCAAAATTATCGTTGCGGCAGTGAGGCAGGCGCTAATCGCCCAAAGCAATTTGTCTGAACGGTGATGCTCCCGTACCATTCCATAAATGGATTCGACGACGGTACTCGATCTCAACTGGATAGGCCGGCCGCGATCGATTGGCGCTGTACTACTTGAATCCGCCGGCCACTCCGCCATTCTCGACCCTGGGCCGGCATCCACTTTGGAAGTGTTGCGCGCGCAACTGCTGTCTCGCGGACTCTCGATCTCTGATCTCGACGCGATTCTGCTGACCCACATTCATCTCGACCATGCAGGCGCAACTGGGACTCTGCTTCGCGAAAATCCCAATTTGCGCATCTTCGTTCACAGCAAAGGGGCCGCGCACCTAGTTGATCCCTCGAAACTACTGGCCAGCGCCGGTCGATTGTGGGGCGACGATCTCCAGCGCTTGTTCGGCGAAACACTGGCGGTCCCGGAACAAAATATTCAAATTCTCGACGGTGCAGAAATTATTTCGGTGGGCACGCGAAAATTTGACGTCATTTATACTCCTGGCCACGCGTCGCACCATGTCACGTATTTTGATGAGCGAGACGGCGTGGCGTTCGCCGGGGATACAGCTGGGATTCGCATCGCCGACGGCCCATACATCATGCCGGCAACACCGCCGCCGGACATTGATCTTGCGGTATGGGAACAGTCCTTCGCTGCCATCCTGGATCGTCATCCTTCGAGACTCTTCGTCACTCATTTTGGCTATGCGGAAAATCCCGCGAAACATATCGCCGACTTCCGGGAGCGACTGCATCTGTGGGCGGATATCACTGAAAAAGCCTTGCAATCCAGCGGCGACGTGGAGGGCGCGCTGCAATTCTTTCTGGAAAAAACTCAGGCGGAAATGCTCGAATACCTTTCCCCCGCAGACGCCGAGCAGCATGCCTTTACGGCCGGACTCCCGCTGTCTTTCCTGGGCTTGGCGCGGCACATCCGCAAACGCAGCGCAACCGCGGAATAGCGAGAATCAAAAAAATTGTTAGAAAGGGTTAGCCGAATTGCCGCGTACGATCCGCTTCGGCATGCGTATGGAACTATGCGTTCGTTTCGTGCGTAGAGATCCCGCTTGAGGATTCTTCGCCGGAGTTGGGTGCGTCGCTCGAACCATTTTCTTCCGTGGATGCGTCCGATACTTGTGCGACCGGCGCGGTGACGTCCTCAGTTTCCGGTGCAGCCGAGCTTGCGCCACTCGACGGACTGGTTACCGTGGTCGCCTCACCGTCCCCGATCGCTTGCAATCTTGCGGTCAGCGCTTCCACCAGCAGGTCGACAAGTTTTTTTGCACCTGAACTGTCAGAATCTTTGTCGGGGTTGTACTGGGCCACATCCAGGCCTAGCAAATTCGGATTTTTTACAAACTCAATGAGCGCACTGCGTACATCTGCGAAAGCTAAGCCCCCGCTTCCCGGAACATTGACCGCCGGAAATTCTTCCTGTGCAATGACGTCGGTATCCACGTGCAAGACGAACTGGCGCGCATCCGCGTGCATTTGCATTAACGTGAACTTGGCCGCTTCACCTGCTCCCTTAGCCTGCACGACTTCGGCCGAGACTCTTCGCATTGGGGATTTATCGAGGAATTCCTGTTCGGGCGCATCCACCCGTTCCAAACCAAAGAGAGTCACGTCAGGCTCGCGGACTAGCGGTGGCTCGCCCCAGAAACGCACCAGTTCCGGGGCGCCCTTGCCGATAATGTGGGCCACGACCATGCCATCGATGCGGCCGGAAGGAGTTGTGGCGGGAGTATTCAAATCCGCATCGCGATCAAACCACAGCAAGCTAAGCCGTTTGTAATAGCGGCGCGCGCCGGTCAAAAGTCCAATCACTTGCGCGCAATCTCCGCCGAGAACCAAGACTAGCGCGCCGCTCTTCACAGCGACTTCAGCGCGCAATTTTAAATCATTCAATCCAGCGACAATTTCTTTGAGGTTTCGGGCGCGGCGGTTTTCGTCGTCCTCGGCAAAATGGCGGACGGCACAGTCGCCGTGATCGATGACCTCGTACCCTGCGGCTTGCAAGCGCTGCACTAGGCCTGCTGCACGCAACGCTGCAGGTGCTTTTTCGGTGCCAGGCAAAAATGCGGCAGCACTTGAGGGGGCGCCAATCAACGCAATTTTTTTGGGTTGCCGCGTTATCTTCGCCGCCAAATTTGCTCCTTAGGGTTGCCGTTCAGCGAATCCCTTGCTGTGAATCGCGGGCGCAAGCATGCCCAACAGTTTCAATTTTTCCCCGCTTCAAACTCCAGCTTAAGTCGCGAAATTACCTTCGCGGCGCGGCGGCAATAGTCGCCAGCTCCGGCGGTAAGGTGAAGCGCACATCTTCGCGAATCAAATCCAGGTCGCGCTGATCGGTAAATCCAAACTCCGCCAGCCGCTGGCTTACCTGCTCCACCAACACTTCCGGCGCTGACGCCCCGGCAGTCAATCCCACGCGCGCCACACCCTCCAGCCAACTGACGTCAATATCCGCGGCGGAATCGATCAGTTGGGCGCGGACTCCGCTACGTTGCGCGACCTCCACCAGGCGATTCGAATTGGAACTGTTTGGAGAGCCGACTACCAGAATCAAGTCTACGTCTTTAGCGACTTGCTCGACTGCTTCTTGCCGATTTTGCGTGGCGTAGCAGATGTCATCGCTAGCGGGTCCTTTAATGGCCGGGAACTTTTGCCGCAGACGGGCCACGATTTCCTGGGTGTCGTAAAGGCTCAAGGTGGTTTGGGTAAGAAAGGACAGCTTATCCGGGTCATCGACCTGTAACTGATCGACGGCAGCCACCGAATCCACCACAATGGTGCGATCGGGAGCTTCGCCCGAAGTACCTACGATCTCCTGGTGGTCACGGTGGCCAATCAAAATGATGGTGCGCTTTTCGCGAGCGAACTTCAGCGCCTCCAGGTGAACCTTGGTCACCAGTGGGCAAGTCGCGTCGATTACTTTGAGCGATCTAGCTTTAGCTTCCTCCCGCACCGTGGGTGGCACTCCATGGGCGCTAAAAACCAACACCGCACCGTGGGGCACGTCATCGATAGACTCTACAAAAATCGCACCACGGCGGCGCAACTGCTCTACTACGTAGGTGTTATGGACAATTTCATGGTGGACATATACGGGTGCCCCATAGGCTTCCAGAGCCAGTTCCACAATGTCCACGGCGCGCACCACGCCCGCGCAGAACCCTCTGGGTCTGACCCTCAGTAGTACTTTGCCGTTGGTTGCTGTATCCATCGCCATCCTAACTCTAGAATTCGAAGACTCTATCATACCTTACCGTCCATCCACCTGCATCGGTTTCCGAGAATACGCTAGCTGTTCTGTCGTTTAGCCCTTCTGCCTAATGGATACTCCGCCGCCAACTTCCCGCAACTATTGCGCCTCAATGGGGTTAGATGCCCAGGGATTAGTTTGGACATTGGAGGATTCTGAAATGTGGCATCCCACTTTGATTAAGGGACGAACTTCGCCGTTGTTGCTGGGGGCCTTGGTCGCCTCCGGCCTGTTATTTAGCGGCTGCGACGAGCACGTGGACGTGGTGCGCGATCACAGTGTGCGAATCCCGAAACATGCTACCTGGGCTTGGCGCCCCGACAATCCGGACAAAGACAAAACAGACAGAGATGAGGCTGGCCGCGACGTGATATCTCGGGACGTCATCTCTGAGGACGGCGGCTCCGAAACCATTTCGCACGATCCCTGGTCTGACAACGAGACTCTGCGCCTGGCTATCCGTACCGACATCGAGCAGGAACTGCGTTCCAAGGGGTTCAAGCAAGTGAATGATCCCGGGGCTGCTGAATTTCTTGTGGACTACCACTTTGCCATTCGGCGACATACCGCTGGCGAGGGAGGCGGTTACCGCGAGGGCGGTCATCGCGGCGGCTATCCCGGATTTGTGTGCGGCCCGTTTGGTTGCTGGGCGTCGTACACGTGGGGTTATTGGGGCGGGCCATATGGCTACCGCGATCCTAACTACCGCGAAGGCACTATCGTATTCGACTTCGTAAAACAGAGTTCCAATAAAGTGGCTTTTCGGGCTGTGGGACAGAAGGAAATGAACCACGAATCATTCTCGACCAAGCATGTTCGCGATGCAGTACATCGCCTGTTGCGCGATCTAAAACACGGTAAAGATTAACAGCCGATAACGTTCGTGGGCGGTTTTTCCGCGAGCCAAACACTTCTGGAAAGCTGGATGGCGGTTGAGCTATCCAGCTTTTTATTTTGAGACAGCGCGTAAGTCTCGCTTGCTCTGCTATTGTTTCTTCCCATGCCTGAGGTCCCGGCGACAAGTAGCACAGGAAATTCGCGGTTCCCCGTTTTGGTGCCGACCATTATCGCGGCTATTTATTTCCTTGCCCACATGGCAACGGCGACTCGTTATGGGTATTTTCGTGACGCACTTTATTACCTGGCCTGCTCAGAACATCTGGACTGGGGGTACGTGGACCAGCCGCCGCTGATCGTTTTCATCGCGTGGGTTGTTCGTCACACTTTAGGAATTTCGCTCACGGCGCTGCTCTTGTGGCCTGCTTTAGCTGGCGCAGCACGCATCATTTTGACGGTAGCCTTCGCGCACGAGCTTGGAGCGAACAAATTTGGGGCCGCACTCGCTGCGGCGCTGGCTGCGACGCCCGCGGTTTGGTACGTCAACGACCACCAGTTTGCGATGAATGCCTTTGAGCCTCTTTTCTGGACTGGCTGCGCGTTTGCCGTCGCACGAATGATCCATACGAACAATTCCAAATGGTGGGTCGCCTTCGGCACCATCGCCGGGTTGGGACTCGAAAATAAATATTCGATCGCGGCGTTTGCGTTTTTTCTGCTGGCAGGGCTGCTACTAACGCCGCAGCGCAGATTCCTCTTTACTCCCTGGATTTTGGCGGGCGGGTTCACGGCGCTGGTCTTATTTCTCCCCAACCTGCTTTGGAATATTCAGCACCATTGGCCGTTTCTGGAGTTGATGCGCAACATTCGCGCGTCCGGCCGCGATGTGCTTTTGTCGCCGGGCGAGTTCTTATGGCAACAAATTTTGATGATGACGCCGGCAACCCTGCCATTCTGGCTAGGCGGGTTGTACTTTTACTTTTCAGCTGAAGGAAAAAAGTTTCGCGCCTTTGGTTGGGCGTTTATTTTCACCATAGGATTCTTTTTGCTGGCACACGGGAAGAATTATTATTCCGCACCGGTATATCCATTGGTTCTCGCTGCGGGCGCCGTAGCTACAGAAGACTATTTATTGAAAAGACGTCTTAACACAAGTCCTCGCATACAAATGACACTTCGAGTAGCGGCCTTTGCGTGGCTTTTCTTGGGGATAGGGTTGCTTTTGCCGGTGGTGCTTCCTGTTTTGCCCATCGACGCTTATATTCGCTTTCAGGCGCACTTACCGTTCGGCGTGCCGAAGTCCGAACATAACCAGGACGAAGCTATCCTTCCCCAACATTACTCCGACGAGTTCGGATGGGAAGACATGGTCGCCCGGGTGGCCAATATCTATCGTTCGCTCACGCCAGAAGAGCAATCCAGGACTGCGATTTTCGCCAGTAATTATGGCGAAGCCGGCGCCGTGGATTTTTTTGGCAGCCGTTATGGTTTGCCCAAAGCGATATGCACGCACCAGAATTACTTTCTATGGGGACCGCGCAATTACAGCGGCGACATCGTCATCCGGATTGGAAGCAAACCGGAAGATGCGCGCGATTATTATGAAAGCGTGAGCGTAGCAGCTACCCTCGACAATCCTTACGCCATGCCTCACGAACGAAAACCGATTTTGCTTTGCCGTCATCGCAAGAAGAATCTTCAGACCGATTGGCCTGACATCAAGAATTGGGACTAGGCCAATTGCTCGGTTCCCACTCGCACTTGCATGGTTTCCCAGTACTTCTATTCTCCTTCCCTATGATTCTCCAGGGACAGTCTGCATTGATCACCGGGTCAGGACGCGGTATCGGCCGCGCTATTGCGCTGCTGTTCGCAAAAGAAGGTGCGTCGGTTTTTCTGTGCGCTCGCTCGCATGATCAACTTGCATCTACTGCGGCGGAGATTGCGAATGGCGGCGGACAAGTTGCGTTCGCAACCGCCGATGTAACGAGAGAAGACGATTGCCGCCGGATCGTTGACTCTACGCGAGAGAAATTTGGTCCGGTCACTATTCTGGTGAACAACGCTGGTCATTACGGACCGGTTGTTCCCGTCGAAGAATATCCACTGGCCGATTTCGATGAGGCGATTGCGGTGCATCTTCGCGCTGCTTTTCTGCTTACGCAACTGGTATTGCCAGAAATGTACGAGCATGAGCACGGAGCCATTCTCAATATCTCCAGTTTGTCGGCCAAGTCGGCTTTTTCGTGGGGCTCTGCCTATGCGGCCGCGAAAGCCGGCATGCTGGGATTGACGCGCGTGACCGCAGCGGAAGCTGCGCGCAAAGGAGTTCGCGTGAACGCCATCTGTCCCGGCCCGGTGATCGAAACAGTCATGTCCCAGGAGCTCGGCGCCACGTTGGCAAGGAAGATTGGCGTAAGTTCAGAGGAACAACTGGCTGGGTTCCTGCAATCCATTTTGCAGGGCCGCGGACAAACCGCCGACGAAATCGCGCAAGCTGCTCTGTTCCTGTGCTCCAACGCTTCGAGCGCTATGACGGGTCAGTCCATCAACGTAGACGGTGGCGCGGCCTTTTTCTGAGCCTCGATCAATAAACCTAACGCGGCTCGCTCTTGTAAACTACGCCGCCCTTCATCACAAATTTCACGCGAGACAATTCTGTAATATCTTTTAAGGGATCGCCGCTCACGGCAACAATATCGGCCCATTTGCCGGGCTCAATTGTTCCCACTTTATCTTTCCAGCCCAACAACTCACTCGCCATTGAAGTAGCCGAGCGAATGGCCTGCATGGGAGTCATCCCATACTGCACGTAATATTCAAACTCCTTGGCTTGATTTAATTCCTTCCAATCGAAGCCGCCGGCATCTGTTCCGAACACAATTTTCACGTTCTTCTTCAAAGCCTTCTGGAAAGCCACGCGCTCCAGGTCCACCATCCTGGTCCAGTTTCCGCCGCGTCCAGGCGCAACATACGCACCAACGGTGATCGTCGGAACCCAGTAGACCCCTTTTTTAGCTATTTCATCGATCAACGCATCGGTAAGTCCGTCACCATGCTCGATGGTATCGACGCCAACACGCAACGCCGCTGCTATTCCGTCCGAGCCAATCGCATGAGCCGCAACTCGTTTGCCGAGACGGTGCGATTCGTCCACGATGGCTTTCGCCTCTTCGTCAGTGAAATTCACCATGCTGTGCAGCACGCCGTCGGCTTCAAAGTGATATTTGCGATCCGAGTAATACTTGATCCAGTCAGCGCCATACATCACCTGCTCGCGTACCGCTTTGCGCGCACCTTCGACGCCATCCACATATTGCACTCCAGTGGGCACTTTCAGTTCCCACGAATATCCCAACAACGGATACATGCCGGTGGGAGTCATCGCGCGGGTGGCCACTTGCATGCGCGGCCCAGGCACTTCGCCGTTGGCGATGGCGGTCTTCACATCCACGTCGGCATACATCGCGCCTTCTGTTTCCAGATCCCGAAGAGTAGTGAATCCGTGCTCTAGAGCTATGCGTGCGTTGCGTGCCCCTAAAATCGCGCGATACGGAATGGATTGCTTCAATAACTGCACGTCGTAATCTTCTGCCGTTATATCGCCGTTCAGGATCACATGGGTGTGCGTGTCCATGAATCCGGGCAACACCGTGTATTGCGAAAGGTCGAGCACTTCGACGCCGGCTGGCGGCTGCCCGCCCGGGGAGACTGATGTAATGGTGTCTCCTTCGATCAAGATGAGCGCGTTGTCGATGACTTTGTCGTTGCGTCCATCAATCAAATGCCCGGCGCGCACGGCAATCTTTTTAACCGGCGGCGCCGGCTTTTCCTCCGCATACGCGGCAGAAATAGTGACACCCATGAAAACAAACGCGGCAATTACCATAAGGTGAAAACATCTACGCATCAGACTTCTCCTCGGTAAAAGTGCAGAGCCTATCACTAAACAGGCTCGCGCCGACTGATTATCGAAATCCCATACGCAACCAAGACGCGCCAGACGGCGTCTGACTCAATGAAAAAACTGGAAGGGTTTGGCGAGAAGTGAAGAGAGTTTATCGGCCGCGGCAAGCGCAGGCGCAGGCTTGCGGTCGCATGTACAACGGCAATAGAGTTAAGCTTGCCACCGCCATCCATATTCACCGGGAACACTTCGCGATAGTTGTGGAGGTACCAATGGAATTGGTTAAGCCCAAGAACGAAGAGCGCCGCGTTGCCGCTCTTGAGAAATATGCCATCCTCGATACCGACCCGGAATTAGCGTTCGACGATCTCACACTGCTGGCGTCTTTCGTTTGCAAAACCCCAATTGCATTAATCTCGCTGATCGATGGAGACCGCCAGTGGTTCAAATCGCGTGTAGGACTTGATGTCGCGGAAACTTCGCGCGAGGTCGCACTGTGCTCGACGGCAATTCTACAGCCAGACGTATTTGTGGTGCCGGATGCCTTGGCGGATGAACGATTTCGAAATAATCCATTGGTGGCGGCTGAGCCACACATACGCTTCTACGCGGGCGCACCGTTAGTCACCGAGGATGGATATGCGTTGGGAACTTTGTGCGTGATTGATCAGAAGCCGCGCGAAATGGCTCCCGACGAGAAGGATGCACTCAGGGCGCTGAGCCGTTTGGTTCTCGCGCAACTGGAATTCCGGCGCAATTTGATACTTTTAAAGGAAGCGCTGAACGACCGCACAAAAGATGAGCACGAGCGGCAATTGGAGTGCCAGAAACTGCAAGCTACACTGATGCGCGTGTTGCACCTGGAAGGTAAAACAAATCAATTAGGTTGAAACCGCCGTGCTCCGGATATTTCATGCGACGGCCACTGTTGACGCTTGCTCAATTTTTCTGGACGCTTGCCATAGATCCAAGTAAGGGCGCAGGTCCTGCATCATTTTCCGGAATTGGTTCAGGTCCAATGATTGCGCGCCGTCGCTGATGGCCTTTTCCGGAGCGGGATGAACCTCGACAATCAAGCCATCAGCGCCGATCGCTACCGCCGCGCGCGATAAGGCAGGGACGAGGCTGCGTTTTCCAGTAGCGTGACTGGGGTCAAGGATTACCGGCAAATGGGTTAGCTCGTTCAAAACCGGGATAGCTGCAATGTCGCAGGTGTTGCGAGTGGCGGTCTCAAAGGTGCGGATACCGCGTTCGCATAGAATTACGTCGGAGTTGCCGTGCGCGACGATGTATTCGGCGGACATCAACAGTTCCTTGATCGTGCTGCTCAGGCCGCGCTTCAGGAGCACCGGGCGCCTGCATTTACCGAGGGCCTTGAGCAGAATAAAATTTTGCATGTTGCGGGCGCCTACCTGCATGACGTCGGCGTACTGAGCGATCAGATCGACGTCACGATCGCTCATCACTTCCGTGATGATGGCCAGGCCGGTTTCCTTGCTGGCCTTCTGTAAAAGCTTCAGACCCTCTTCTTCCAAGCCTTGAAAGTCATAGGGGGAAGTTCTCGGTTTGAATGCTCCACCGCGTAGCATTTTGGCGCCGGCTTTCGCGACGCCCTCGGCGGCTTGCATGATTTGTTTTTCGGACTCCACGGAACAAGGCCCAGCCGCGATGACGAATTCATCGCCGCCAATTTCGAAGCCCTTAATCTTTATGCGAGTCTTGCCAGCGCGAAATTCTTTGCTGACAAATTTGTACGGTGCCGAAATGGGCACAACTTTTTCGACCTGCGGCATGGCTTCGACCGATTCCAGGCAGGCGGTAACGTCACCCACTCCGACGACACCTATTACCACGCGCTCTTCTCCCTCGATGGAATGGACTTTGTAGCCGAAATGTTCTACTTGTTTGCGAACTTCGGCGATTTCTTCAGGAGTGGAATGGAGTCTCATCGAGATAATCATCGGTATTTCCTTTCGCCAAAAATAAAAAGCCCACTCTTGCGAGTGGGCCAAATCTCTTTGTGAGTGCTTGCTAGAGAAAACGCCCCTCGCCCTAGTTGGGTGGCTTATTAAATCGAAACCAATAATAGCGGGTCATGGCGTGGCGCCAGTGTATTTTGTCTGCCATTGAAAAACAACAATTTGTTGCATGGCCTACTAATGAGAAGTTCGCAGAAGGATGTTTCCTCTCAGCGCACCTTGGTGAGTCAAGCTAGGAATTCTCTACAACCGGTCGCCCTATACTGGTATTTCCGCATATGCTCATCACCGAGAGTCTCGCTCCAGTATCTTCCGCGACGCAACTGCGTCTGTCGGATTTGATTTCTGGGCTCTCCTACGCACTGGATTTGACGCAAGGGCAGCCAATGGGCCATGCCGTCAAATGCTGCCTGTTAAGCCTGCGTCTCGCCGACGTCTTGAATCTTTCCGTGCAACAAAAAGCCGATCTTTATTACGCAACACTCCTGAAGGACGCAGGGTGCAGTAGTAACGCGGCGCGCATGTACGAGATTCTGGGAGGAGACGAGCGCAAAGCCAAGCAGGAAGTCAAAGCGACCGACTGGACGAAGGTGAGTTTCGAGGGGCTGGAATATTTACTTCGCAACGTGATGCCCGGGCGGTCGCGTCTGGAGCGCGTGTTCGCCATTGCCAGCGTGGCTACCAACCGGGACGCGCAGACAAGAGAACTAATCAATTTACGCTGCGATCGAGGCGCACAAATCGTCAAGAAAATCGGATTCTGCGAATCTATCACGACAGCGATTTACAGCCTTGATGAACACTGGAATGGAAAAGGATTTCCAGCCGGGCGCAAGGCACAGGACATTCCACTTTTCTCACGGATCATGAATTTGTGCCAAACGCTCGAGGTGTTCGTCACTTTGAACGGAGTCTCCGACGGTTTCCAGGTGCTTCGCGATAGAAGTGGGTCATGGTTTGACCCTGAATTGGTGCGGGCTGCGGGCGAGTTAGAAAAGGATACCGAACTCTGGAAGCTCATCGAACAAGATCGCGTGCGCGAAGCAGTAATTGACATGGAGCCAATTAACGATTCGCTTTATGCCGATGACAACAAACTCGATAATGTTTGCGAAGCGTTTGCAAACCTCATCGACATCAAATCGCCATATACACATTCGCACTCACGGGGAGTAACGAGTATCGCGGTGGCGATTTGCCAACGATTGGCGCTGCCCGAAGATCAGGTAACCCTGGTGCGACGCGCCGCTCTGCTACACGACATTGGAAAACTCAGCGTGCCTAACAATATCCTCGACAAACCAGGGAAACTAACTGCCGCGGAATGGGAAACGGTGCGGCTGCATCCTTATTACACGCAGCGGATACTGGAATGCATACGAGGATTCCAGGATTTGGCATTGCTGGCTAGCTCGCATCACGAACGGTTAGACGGTTCAGGTTATTTCCGCAATCTACGCGCGGCACAGATTGCAACGGGCGCCAGAGCTATTGCCGTGGCAGACGTTTACGATGCGCTTTCTTCGAAGCGGCCTTACCGTGGCGCTTTAACGAAGGCAGAAGTATTCAAGATTATGGCTGCAGATGTGCCCCACGCGCTGGACGGGGATTGCTTCGCGGCGTTGAAATCCCTCGATCTAACGACTAGCAATTAATTTTAGAAAAGTTCGACCACGAGCTTGAAGTGCGTGAAGCCGGAAGAGCTGCCGCCGTCACAAGCGCCAACGGACGCGGAGTGATAACGCCCAGAGTGAAGTTTTTGTTCCAGATCAAATGGCAACTTGGTTAAGTCAGCGGTTTCGAAACGGGTGACAGATAGCGGACGGGTGCCGGCGTAGCCGCGGTCCATTTGGCAGGTCTTGCGGGCATCGTTGGTGGCCCGTGTCACTGACATGCCGTGGATATTCAAATTGGCGATGACTTCCTGTTCCTGGCGTTTGAGGTTTAAATTGGGCACCGTTTGAGAGAAATCCTGCACGGCGAACAGTCCATCATTGCCTTTCATTACGCCAATGCCAACACCGTTGAGTTCCGGATCAAGAATATTTTCGCGATGGTGCGGGGATTGCATCCAGGCGGAATGAATGGTTGCGGCGTTCGGAGCCACAGCAATATTCTCGGCGATGGTGGTGAATCGCGCACCAGCCTTAGTGGCGCGGACTTGAACTTGTGGTTCCCCTGGGAGTTGATGTGACAGAACGTTGCCCTGCGCCATGCGAGAAGCGTGTTCGCGTGCGGCGGCTGCGAGTGCGGCGTCCCAGTGCAGAGCGGGCAGGCCTTTGGTGGCACGCTCGCGGTTAAGAGCGTCAAAGAGAGCGCGCTCGGCGGTAGATACTTCGGCTTGCGCATGAACGGAGTAAGAAGTAATGAGCAGCGCAAACAGAGCCAGCGCGATAATTCGAAGCAGCACGCGGAAAGTTGTGCGCGTGGGCACAGCTGCAGAAAACCGGACAGTGAGGGGCACGGGTGCCTCCTGATCCATTGAACCTGCGGGAGCACGGCGCGGAAGAAAACGCGAGGGTCAGGTGCGAACGAATCGTAAGCTGACCGCGTGAGCAGTGCTAGAAGGGTCGACGGACAGGTAAGGCAAGACTGCGGATTTGCTTGGGTGAATCGCTATTTGTAGTTGGGAAGCTGATTCGGAAGTCGTTATCCGCGAACATGCACGGCGCTGAAGCTCAAAATCACGTGGCCACCGGCAGTGGGACGCCCAAAGCTGAGCATAGGACTGAAGCGTGAGAACATCAGCAACTGGTCGAGTTGGTGGCGCATATCCGTACCGTGGGGACCTGACAGAATCTGGTAGCCAGTCATTCCTCCTTGCGCGTCGACAGTGACGTCAACCAATAGCCCGTGAGGCAAGGCCAATTCCAGATCATGTTCCGGAGCCCAGGAAGGCGGATATTCCGAGAGCGAAACCAGTTCCGCCGGGCGCATCAAGTTAATGGGCACGTCGTTTTCTACAGCGCGCACGGTGATGCCCGGGGCTAGTATCTGAAAAACCAATACAAAAACCAGAATGGCAGATACGAACCCACCGGTGGCCGGCAACGTGAGTGGACGAAAAACATTGTCGAGCAATATCTCGGCTCGGTTACTCATTTGTCGCGCGCGGGCACGCCAACCTTGAGAAGCCTGAGCTTTTGCCGCAGCCACCTTAATACGCACGGAGAGGTCGGGCGGAGGCGCATGCTTGGTCACAGTCGACAGCATTACGCCCAACTTGCGAAAACGCTGAAGATCCTCACGGCAATCAGCGCAGAGTTCCAAATGTTCGCGAACGCTCGCGCGCTCCTGCGCGCGGTTAGACCCAGTAAGTCCGTCATCAAGATAGCCGGCCAACCTTGTGCGTACTGAATTACAGTTCATCGGTCACCTCACCAGCGGGGCTGTTGGCCAACGAAACACCGTTGACCGGAACAGCTCGGGCGACAGGCCATGCGGCTGCGTAGGAGTCTTCAAAAGGAGAGCGTTGCGGCCGTTTTACGGGACGGGAAGATCTTTCCGGAGTAGAGTGACAAGTGCCATGCTCATCTGCCGAATGGAATTCCGGGCCCGACAACAGGGGCTGAAGAATTTCCTTGAGGGCACGCCGTCCGCGCAAAATACGCGATTTCACAGTTCCGATGCCGCATTCCAAAATCTCAGCAACTTCCTCGTAACTGAACCCTTCCAGGTCACGCAATATAACGGCGACGCGAAAAACGTGAGGGACGCTGAGTAAGGCACGCTGTACGACTAGTTGCATTTCCCGCGCGGCCAATTGTTCGAATGGTGTGGCGCAAAGGTCTTCGATTTCAAGATGCTCCCGCCCTTCTTCCAGCTCGGCATCGATAGACACGGTTTTTTGAAGATGGCGTTTAAACCAGCGCTTATGGTTGAGGGCTTCGCGAATGGCGATGCGGTACAGCCAAGTCTTCAAAGAGCTGCCGTGACGGAAACCACGTATTCCGCGAAACGCTTTTAGAAAAACCTCCTGGGTGCCATCGGCGGCATCGGAAGCATCTCCGAGCATACCGAGAATCAGATTGTAGACAGGGGCGTGGTAATGGGTGACAAGCCAATCGAACGCAGTTTCGGAGCCGGCTTGTAGCTCGGTGAGGAGTTCGGATTCGTCGCGCCCCCAAGGGAGCGCACTGGCCCAATCAGACACTCTGGCCTTTCCTCGCCCTACTCCGAGTCCAAAATGAAACTCGCGGGCTGATCGAGGGTTACAGCGTTGGTCGGCGGGGTACCAGGTCCGCCGGCACCGATAATGGCCTTACGTTACTTAGACACCACGAGCCGCCGACTTGTTTCCCGCACAGACCAACGGCGAGACAGAATACTGGCATCTTGTTTCGCTCGGCGCAATATGCGGTCCGGCCTAGTACTGAAAGATGGGATGCTTTTTATGGCCTGATGGATGGTCGTTCCAGGTAGTTCGATATTGGCAACGCGAGGTCGAGACACCTGGCATTGAGCTTTTTCTGTGCCATCATTGTCATACGCTACGGCCAACGGGTATCCGAGCAGTACAAGACTAAAGAGACATCGCTGAGGGTCATTCGCCGAATACGGGTGCGACACCTGGAGTGAAGCGGGACGAGGCATCACATCTGTTCTGGGGAGATAAGCATGAGCGAAGAGCAACGCCGGAAAAATCCACGGTACGCGTTTATCGCTAACGCCGAACTGTTCGAACCGGCTACCAGGATGCAGATCGCCACTCGGGTTAGCGAACTCAGCGTGCAGGGCTGTTATCTGGATATGATGAACCCTTTCCCAGAGGATACCATCGCGCTGGTAAAGATTTCGGTAGGCAAAGCTGTCTTCGAAAGCAAGGTGCGGGTTGTTTATGCGCATTCAAATTTAGGGGTTGGCTTGGTATTTTTGGAGCCTGATCCGAAAAACGTGGAACTGCTGAAATCCTGGATCGATGAAGCGAAAAAAGATCCCGCGCGATTGATTCCATAGATTCGCGGACTGAACAGAAACCTGTATTATTCTTGATGTGACCTGTGACCGAGGCTGGGGATGGTCTTCAAAGTTACAGTTGAACGTGGAAGGCTAGAAATTGCGCAGCTAAATCTCTAGAGGCTCGCCCGGACGGGATTTTATTTTGGATTTCAGTTTTTTGTCGGCCGGAGCGTGATTGTTGTTGTGATTGTCATTATGATTGTTCAGATGGTCCCGGATTACACGAACTTCTTCCGCTAGAGCTTTTTCTACGACAGCGGACTTTCGCTCGCCCCGTGCGACGCGGCTTACGTAAGAAGGATCCACACCCAGGCGCTTCGCCACGCGGTTATAAATGCCGCGAAAAAGTGAGACGGCAGGGATAGAATTCATGTTACTATCCACTTTGTCACCATTCATGACGAGCCTTTCGGAGAAGACGAGCAAACACAGTGCAGGGCAAGACTAACATAAATGGTAGTTAACAGGCATTATTAGAATTGTAAGCAATGAGAGCCAGAAGAACTGCAAATCCGGAATGGGCGCGCAGAATTTTAAGTTTGCGGAGACGGATGGGCCTAACCCAGGCGGCCTTTGCCTCGCGGCTGCATTACTCCGCCATGGCTTTATCGAGGTGGGAGCGGGGCACGCACGAACCGCCAGCGCAGGCGTACATTCAGATCGGAAACCTGATCGGCGAGCCTGACTCGTCGTGGTTCTGGGAGCGAGCCGGATTCAAGGCTTCGGATCTTTCCAAGATGCTGCCGGAAGGCCACGGGATCATGAGGAAAGCGGCTTTTCCGGATTTTGAGATCGTAGTAGCGGGAAGCCACAAGAAGAAAAACCCCATCGTTCCCAAGGCTAGACTGGTGGCAATTCCGGTGCTGGCCGCCCATGCGGCTACGCATGGAGGCAAAGGCGACCCCTATCTGGACCTCGACGACATCCCAGCCCATGAAATAATCGCGGCGCCTGCGGTATGGTGCCCGCACCCCGCGGAAACGACTTGCCTGCGAGTTCGCGGAGCGTCAATGAGTCCGCTGATCAACGACGATGACATCGTAGCGGTGGACCGCTCGGCAACCAACCCCAGCGAACTAAGCGGCAAAATTGTAGTGACCTGGCAACGCGAAAGCGGGCTTACGCTATCAAGATTCTTGCTGGTAAACGGCGTGCAACTTCTGGAATCCGAGAACCGTGATTATGAGGCCGTGAAGCTCGGAAAGAATCGCAGCTGGCGAATTATGGGCAAGGTATTGTGGTGGATTCGCCACGCGCCGTGACCCCACTTGATTTGCAGTAAATTCTAATAAGATTTACAGGATTTCCCTGATAGAGCTGTCTCTCATTTTTTGCGACTATCCGCGTGCGGTTATTGACATCCGCCAAGTCGAGGGAGAAGGGGACAGACGAAACGCTTCGAGAAATCGAGGCAACCGGGCTGGGACGTCTCTCCTCTTTTCCTTCGGTCAACTTCCCTCCGCCTTTTTCTTTCGCATTCTTGCCTAAAGATCAGAATCCTGTGTCTGCACCTTTTTATATTTATATAGTGTGAAGACTGAAAACAACGGCGCACCCACAACTCACCCGAGGAGAGCATGTGTCAGCTGACACTTCCAGACCTGTCGTAGCGTTAAGGAGCGGGCGGACGCTGGGCCCGTTCTGGCTGATTTACGGCATTCTCCGCATTATTGCTGCGGTCTGGATGCTGAGTTTCACTCCGGTAGCGACGGTGATGTTTGGGGCTCTGCTCAACCGAGTTCCTAATCCGTACCCACTGATGAACACGTTTCACTTGATTTACGCTGGATGGATTGTACTGTCGGCGGCAAGCGGGATTTTTGGGGTTTTGGCGGGAATCAGCTTGCTCGCGGGAGCCGGAGCCAGCCGAATTCTAGCAGTGGTGGCGGCTTTGCTGGCGGTGCCGTTTATTCCTGTGGGCACGATGCTGGGCGCTTATACGCTGGCTCTTTTTGTGCCGCGAGAATGAACTTCAGTAGCACACCAGTCCTAATTCCGCACTCCAGGGCGGTGATGCCAAGCGAACTTTACATCGGGATGGGTTGGCGGCTTTTGGGCTTTATGTACCAGCAGGGGGAATGGCCTGCCTGAGGAAACAACGAGCGCGAACAGATCCAAGTCTGCTGCGGATTTTGCTCGTCAAGCTCGTAGTCGACTTTCCCGCCTTTTACCGCAATGGCATAGAGCCGAGGCGACTTAAACGTTTCCACTGGATTCGCGGGCTGCGGGTGAAGCATTCGAAATTGGAAATAGATGTAATCGCAAGTGAAGGTAACGATCAGTCCCAAAACAAGTGCTACGAGCAAACGTTTCGCGAAGATCCGTAACCTGGTTCGATCAACCATGGACTTATGTTCGCATGAGCACGTCTAAATTAGTGGAAGACCAACGTCTCAAAACTTCTTGGCGTAATCACGAATCACGGAATAACACTCGCAGGCGAAGGCTTCCAGTTGGGGGCGATTAGTAATTTTTACCGCGCCGCGACCGTATTCGATGAGGCCCGCTTTCTGCAGCAGGCCGGCAGCGAGGGTGACACTGGGGCGATCGGTGCCCAGCATGGTCGCGAGGAAATCGTGAGTGATGTTCAGCGTGGAGGTGGCAGCGCCATCTTCGGCCATCAGTAGCCAACGAGCCAGGCGTTGTTCAATTTCGTGCAGGCGATTGCAAGCCGCGGTTTGCGACACTTGCATCCCGAGCAGCACAACGTAACGATTCAACGCTTTGCGCAGATTGGGAAGGACTGCCGAGAGTTTTTGAAATACTTCGCTTTTGATCCTGAATCCTTCGCCAGAAATTTGCACTATTTCTCGCAACGCGCTACCAGTAACACCGCCGGATAGAGCCGTGCCGGAGGCTCCTTCCTTGCCGACGATGCCAGCTTCCACGGTCCGCCCGCTTTTCAGCACTACTACCAGGGAGATGAGCCCGCGGTTTGGGAAATACATGAATTTTAACTTTCGATACTGCTCGTGAAGAATGCGATGCTGCTCGAGCTCTACGAATTGAAGATGCGGCCGGACAAGATTAAATTCGCGGGGTGACATGGCCATCAGAATTTCATTGCGTATGGGCTTGCCGGCTACATTACTGCGCGGAGTGGGTTGCGAGGCGCGCTTCTTCACGAAGTTCTTTCTCCTTGTTCAAAATTGAAATGGCCGCATCCCGATGCTCCTAGTCCATGCGACCGTTGACAAAAAGTGGTTATTCTTTTCTATAAGGTCTTCAGTATATTCACAAGGATAAACGCTCTTGGTAGGCTGTCCGACAATTGAGCATCGAATTCCCCGTCAATTAACGCCTGGTTGCCGAATCTTGGAAATTCCTTAAAACTCCAATGGCGATTTTGGGTGCGGCGAGCAACAACTGGTCGGAGGCCTTTGATGGACGAGGCCAGCGCGCGAATGCTAACATCACTGAATCGACCCGGTGGGGCCGTGGCGCAGTTGGGAGCGCGCCTCGATGGCATCGAGGAGGTCGTGGGTTCGAATCCCATCGGCTCCACCAAAGATACAAATGCCCGGCCCGTAAACATGGGTAACAGAATGTACCGGCTACATAGGTAACACTTTCGGTCTGAACAATCACACCTGCCCGGAGTTTTTGCTGATCCACTAAAATAATTTATGGCCAAGCTGACTTTTCTGGGCGCCGCCGGGAGCGTGACCGGCTCGAAATATCTGGTGGAAGCCGCGGGAAAACGGCTGCTTATCGACTGCGGAATTTTTCAAGGCCTTCGCGAACTCACCGAACGGAATTACCATCCACTATCGATTAATCCCAAAACAATTGATTATGTTGTGCTGACGCATGCCCATCTGGATCACACCGGTTGGCTGCCGGTGCTGGTGAAGGATGGTTATGGGGGGCCAATTTTTGCGAATCCCGCCACGATAGATCTGACCGCCCTGTTACTGAAAGATTCGGCTCATCTCCAGGAAGAAGACGCGGTACATCCGCAGAAGGAAATGAGCGGGCGCCCAGAGCGCGAGCCCATGTATAGCAGCGAAGATGTGGACCCCGTGCTGCGCGTGATGAAGCCGATTCCCCGCTTGGGCGAGTTTGGAATCGACCCGGCATACCGGATCGTTTCCTACGACGCAGGGCACATTCTTGGTTCGTCAAGCCTGGAACTGACAGTCAGCGAGAATGGCACGAAAAAGGTGGTGGTATTTTCCGGAGATGTCGGGCGTTACGACCAACCTATTCTGAACGATCCGCATACACCGCCTAGCGCCGCTGATGTTTTGATTTGCGAATCCACCTATGGAGACCGCGAGCACCCTGGGGGCGACCCAGCCGTGCAGCTTGCTGATATCGTGAATCGCGTGGTGCATCGCGGCGGCTCAATCATCATTCCAGCATTTGCCGTTGGGCGAACCCAAACGTTTATGTATTACCTTCGGCAACTGGAAGCGGAAAACAAAATTCCGCGGCTGCCGGTGTATCTGGACAGCCCAATGGCGCTGAGCGCAACAGATTTGTACCTGAAGTATCGCGACGATCACGATGTGGAGTTCACGAAGATCGATGCGAATGGCCAGGGAGATCCGCTAAACGTTCATGAATTTCATCTGACGCGGACCACGGAAGAATCTAAGGCTATAAACGATGTGCATACCCCCTGCATTATCGTGTCGGCCAGTGGAATGGTGGCTGGAGGGCGGGTGCTACACCATTTGGCGCACCGGCTGCCGGACGGAAGAAATGCTGTGATTCTAGCGGGATTCCAGGCACAGGGGACGCGTGGGCGCGCACTGCAAGAAGGAGCTAAGACGTTACGCCTGTTTGGGCAGGATGTGCCAGTGAACGCAGAGATCATACAAATGAGCCAACTTTCGGCGCATGCAGGAAGAAGCGAGTTGCTTCGATGGATGAGCGCCTTGCCTGCGCCGCCGAAGCAAACCTATTTGACGCATGGTGAGCCTGTGGCTGCGCAGTCTTTGCAGAAAGCGATCACCGCCAAATTTTCGTGGAAGGCGTCTGTGGCCCGATATCTGGACACCGTGGAAATCTGATAGGCAGGCCAATTATTTTTTTGCAAGCGGAACTATTACGCTTCCTACTCCGTCTATAGATGCAAGACCACTCGCGGGGTAGGAGACTAACCACCACAGGGCAACCGACCGTCGGTCTCCTACCCTAGTAATACTTCTGGATGGCAATTCAACAGCCCGAATTTGCACAGATTTATACACAATTTAGAAACACTTTACAGCAGTCGATTTTCGGTCGGGGTTTGGCGCTTTGCGGGCAGTTGCCGCGGCGTTCACGCGTGCGCGCGGAAATCGGCGAGGTGCTCAGGAAGGCGCGCCAATCGCTCTTCCGCGGCGGCCAGGGTCGATTCTTTCTTGCAGAAAGTGAAGCGCACCTGGGAAGAGCCATCTACAGGATTGCCGTAAAAGCTCGAGCCAGGTACAACGGCGACGCCAACCTTTTCCACAAGAAACTTTGCAAAAGCTACATCGTTGGTGGTTTTTTCGGAGTTGCCGAGGCGACCGCCGTCAAAGTCAAAGCCTGAGATGTCTGTCATGATGTAGTACGCGCCGCGCGGCTTGAAGACCGTGAAACTAGCTGCGCTGAGGATCTTTAACAGACGTTCGCGCTTTTCGCGGTAGCTCTTGGCAAGGTTCTGATAATAAGAATTCGGGGATTTCAGAGCCATCGCGCCGGCCTGCTGCAAAGGCGCCGCAGCACCTACAGTCAGGAAGTCATGTACTTTGCGAATGGCTGCGGTTGCTTTAGCTGGAGCGATCGCCCAGCCAACGCGCCAGCCGGTGACGCTGTACGTTTTTGACATTCCATTAATGACGATAGTGCGATCCCGCATGTTATCGATCTGCGCCATGGAGATGTGCTCCGCGCCGTCATACAAAATATGTTCGTAAATTTCATCGGTGATGCAAAAGGCGTTCCACCGCACACATAAGTCGCGAATGAATTCCAGTTCGGGGCGAGTAAAAACTTTGCCGGTAGGATTGTTCGGAGTGTTGAGGATAATCGCTTTTGTGCGCGGACCGAAGGCGGCGGCCAGTTCCCTTTCGTCGTAGCTCCAATCGGGCGGACGCAATTTGACGAAACGCGGTGTGGCACCGCTCAAGATGGCGTCAGGACCGTAATTTTCGTAGTATGGCTCGAACACCACAATTTCATCACCGGGATTGATGATGGCCATCATCGAGGACATCATCGCTTCGGTGGATCCGCAGCAGATGGTGATCTCGCGTTCGGGATCGACGCGAATGCCTTGAGTGCGCTCAAATTTTTCGACGATGGCATCGCGCAGGGCTTTGGCGCCCCAGGTGATCGCGTATTGATTGATGTCGTCCGCGATGGCCTGGCGCGCCGCCTCTTTGATTTCGGTGGGCGCTGCAAAATCTGGAAAACCCTGCGACAGGTTGACAGCCTGGTGTTCGAGCGCAAGGCGCGTCATTTCTCGAATGACGGACTCGGTGAATTGCTCGGCTTTGGCGGACAGCATGCGCCGCGCCAGTTCGCCGGATGTATTGGTGGCCGACGTGTGACCCTCGCTTTTTTTTCGCTGCTTAATTCAGTTTGCCTGATTCGGCGCGTTCTTCAATCCTGGCGCGACTGGAAGCCGCAGTGACCGGCGGACTCTGTGCAGCGCCAGAGCCATAAATCATCCGGTAGACGGCGGCATTGCGCAAGACGATTTGCACGTATTCGCGCGTTTGGGTGAAGGGAATGGATTCGACGAGTTCGGGTATTTCCTCGTAATTGCGTTCAGCCTTCCAGAGAGCGATGCGATCTTCGCCGGCATTGTAGGCTGCTGCGGCGTATTCAGGGGCGCCGGTAAGGCGGACGAGGTTGGCGATGTACAACATCCCCAGTTGCAGGTTGTAATTGGCGTCGTACAGAAGCTTTTTGTTGTAGCGAATCTTTAATTGCTTGGCGAGTAATTTGCCCGTTTTTGGCAGAACCTGCATCAAGCCGATGGCGTTGGCGTAAGACACGATGTCCGCTTGAAAAGTGGATTCCTGACGGATCAATCCCGCCGCAAACATCGGGTCGAAATCGTTGCGCGCTGCTTCGCGGCGGAGAGCCGCTTCGTACGGCAAGGGATAGAGTATTTTCCACACAGCCATCGGCGCGTCAGATAATTTGCGTGATTCGAAACTCGGAAGAATGATCCGTCCGTAAGACATGCCGGCAGCGAAATGACCCTGATCGAAGGCCGCCTGCGCCGCTTCCAGAAGGAAACGAGGAGATGAGGTGGCGAAATAGGCGTTTTTTAGTTCCAGTTCCGCCGAGGCATCCAAGGCGATGATGCGCAGCGCCTGAGCTTTGGCCCAGCGGCCAGCAGCAGATTCTGGAATTGGTTCATCGAAAGCGCGCAACGGAGAAGGGTCAGGAATTTTTGCCAGAAAATCGGATGGATCTTCCTCCCCGGGTCCCAACTGTTTGAGCCGCGCCGCGGCGGCGTGTGCAAAATAGGTTTGCGGAAAACGCTCGATGGCTTTCTCGTAATCACTGCGAGCGTGGCCGGGATTGCCGGTGCGCTCGGCGCTGCGGCCAAGCCAGTACAATGCGTCAACGGCGTTGGCGGAGGTCGGATACTTTAAGAGAAAGGTGGTCAACCGTTGGTCTGCATCCGGTTGATTATTCAGAAAGGCGATCCACGCAATACGCCATTCGGCGTTGAAAGCGTATTTGCCCTCGGGAAATGCGTCGACCAATCGTTGGTAATAAGTGACGGCCTTCGGGCGGTCGAGCAGCACCCAATAATAATTGCCGGAAGCCATTAAGGCTTCTTCGTTCCAGACGCTCTTCGGATATTTCTGTGTAATGCTGTCAAGCGTAACGAACATCTCGGCTTCATTTTTTGCTGCCCGATAGGCTTGCGATAGGCCAAATAAGCGCTCGGCGTCGACTTCGGGATCGGGTGTATTCAGAGAAGAGAGCAGCGTAGGCGAACCTTTGAGCTGAATCCTGGCTTGCGCAATGCGCAACTGCGCGCGCTGGCGTTTGGGGCTGGCGGGATCGCCGACCATGGACAGAACTTTCTCGAATTCGGCGCGCGATTCTTTCCACTTGTGGGCATCGAAAAATATTTGAGCGCGTTGCTCCTGCATTTCCGGGGTGGGGCTTGAATACTCGCGGCCCAACTCACGAGCGATTTGCGGCAGGGACGTAGCGGCAGCTTTGGCTTCATCGGACAAAGGATATTTGTAATAGAGCGTTTGGTAATCTTTTGCCGCGCGCGGTAATTGGTGGGCCATTTTGTAGGCTTGTGCGCGTTCCAACAGCAAAACGGGCCTGGTGTTCGCCGGTGGGTAAGCGTTCAAGGCGTCGATGACCTCTTGTGCGTGGCCGGTATCACGAGCTGTCGGTGCGTAAGCTTCTAAAAACTGCTCGCGCATGGCGCTGTTTGGATATTCCTGTTGAAAGGTTCGCAGGTCGGCGAAGGCTCCGGCTATATTTTTTTGCCCACGCTTGGCTTGCGCCGACCAGTACAAAACGTATTCGCTGAGAAGGGCGTCCTTTTTTGCTTTTGCGAACCAGTTGAGCGCCTGCGGCAAGCGATTCTTGGCGTAGTCCTCGTAGCCGAGAGCCAGAGCGGCACGCGGGCCCCAAACGGTGGAAGCGTTTTTTGTGGCGAAGGAGGACAACTTTTCGTACGCGCCCGGAGCAGCAGTGTGCAACCCCCGTGCGAGGGAAGTAAGTTCGGTTTGAGCGGCCGCATCGCCCGTCGTCGGAGAAGTGATTTCCGGCGCAGAGGTGGTGACTCCACAATCGGCCTTGCACGGCACAGTCTTAGGCTTCTTTGATTTTTTCTTCGAGTGGGTTCGAGTTGTGCGTTGCGGGGCTGACTGCGCAAAGGTTACGCTGGCATCGCCGAGCAAAAGCGAAAAACTGAGGCAGAGCGCAGCCGTTCGCATAAAAAAAACTGACGGTGAATGTTGGCGAGATTGAAAATTCACGTAGAAACGTTCTGGCGATCTAGCGATGCTGCGCGTGGATCGCGTAAGGATACTCACCAAGAGCGTGCGCGTCGCCGTCGGCGAGAATCTCGACCATCCAGCGATAGAAGTAGTCCACCGGGTGATCCATGATCGGACGGAAACGGCGATCGTATTCTCGATGAGCTTTCTCAATGTCGTCACGCAGTCTAACGCACAAATCTTTATTTTCGCGGCCGAGACGCACGGCCTCGGGGCGGAGCATCTTAATGTCCTGCATGGAGACTTTAGCAACACGATTGGCGCGACGATGTAATTCCTGCTCCTCGGTGGACAGTTGATTAACGTCAAAATCGCCTTCGGTTGCCACCTCAACGTCTTCAGGAAATGGCCCGGGTTGAGGAAGTTCTAATGGCGCGGATTCCGGCGCCTCAGGTTCAACTTTAGGATGTGCGGCCGGCGCGAACTCGTTGCTTGGGGCAGCTTCCACAGGGCTAACTGGCGCATTCGGCACCGGAGGCGTACTTGTTGTTTCCTTTGCAGGCGCGACAGCATGCGACTGGCGTCCTGACTCCACGCTGATGGCGCTGGTCAGCCGGGTCATTTCGGCTTCGAGCGGCGATCGTGGGCCGGGGTTAAGAGTGATCGCAACGAACCGCGAAAGGACTTCCAAAGCTGCGGCAATAGAGGCAGCCGTAGATTGCGCGCGCAACATTGGAGGAAGCGCGTTGGTGGGCTTGCTGCTGGCGCAGGCGGCGACCACATCATTGACGGCTTGATTCAGCTCGTCAGTGGTGCGCTGGATAGTGTCCAGGTTGTCGCGAATCGCACGCGAAACAGCTTGCTCGATGGCAGTAGGTTCTTGTGGCATAAACATTTGGGGCGTAAGTGGCAAAAATGCCCCGTTTTGTGATTTTGGGAGTTGCACGGTTGGGAGTCAACCGCCTGCGAAGAGGAGTGTGCCCAATTGTTTCTTATGTGTTTCGCCGGGACGGCCAGGACTCCAAGGCAATGTCGATGATGCCACGAAGTTGGCTGCGGGTGGCACCGCTAGCAGCCTGAACAGACATTCCCTGAATTATGATCGCGATGTAGCGGGCAAGGCTGGCCGGGTTTGCGTCTGGAGGCAAATCGCCCTCCACTATCGCCCGTTTTAAGCGCTGGCGAAGTGCCGCCTCTCCGCCCAAACGACGTGAGATTAATTCCTTACGCACCGAATCCGCGCTATTTCTACAAGCCAACGCGCCCTGTACCCACAAACAACCCCGGGGATTACCGCCGGAGGTGAGCATATCAGCGGTTCCATGGAGGAGCCGTTTGACAACCGCACGACTAGTCGGCTCTTGCAGAGCAGCTGTTGAATGAGAAGCCGGACCTTCCGCATAGTGGTCGAGCACTTTACGAAATAATTTTTCTTTATCTCCGAAAGTAGCGTAAAGGCTCGGCCGGTTGATGCGCATGGCTTTGGTGAGATCCGAGAGAGAGGACCCGTCATAGCCCTTGCGCCAAAAGACATCCAGGGCGCGATCGAGTGCCTTGTGGGGGTCGAACGATAACGGACGCCCGGTCGGCTTGGGTAACTCTTTGTGCCCCTTGGACTTCATAAGCCCATTCTAACATCTATGCGCCATTCTGTACCGCACGGTAAGAAATTACCCCGTAACGAAATATATCCGATTCCCCGGCCCGGACATCTGTACTGGCAGGTACAGAAACCATATCAAGGAGGATTTTATGGCACAGCGATTGGCGGGGAAAGTTGCGGTTGTCACTGGGGCGTCCAAAGGAATTGGCGCTGCGATTGCGAAGCATCTGGCGGCGGAAGGCGCGTCTGTGGTGGTCAATTATTCATCCAGCAAGGAAGGCGCGGACCGGGTGGTCAACGAGATCGGCGGAAAAGGCGGCAAAGCCGTCGCGGTGCAGGCGAACGTTGCCAAACAAAAAGACATTGAGCGTTTGTTCGCTGAAACAAAAAAGGCATACGGTAAGCTGGACATTCTGGTGAACAACGCGGGAGTCTACGAGTTTTTGCCGCTGGAAAATGTTTCGGACGATCATTTCCACAGACTATTTGATCTGAACGTGCTTGGTCTGCTGTTGACTTCCAAAGAGGCGGCGAAGCATTTTGACAAGGATGGAGGCAGCATCATAAATATAAGTTCGGTAGCGGGAATAATTTCTCCCGCGAGCGCTTCCGTTTACGCTTCGACGAAGGCGGCCGTGGACAGCGTCACCCGGTCCCTGGCTAAGGAGTTTGGAAGGCGCAAAATTCGCGTCAACTCCATCAACCCAGGTCTCGTGGAAACCGAGGGCGTGCATACTGTGGGATTCAACGAGGGTGATTTTCGCAAGGCCTACGAAGCGCAATCTCCGCTTGGACGGATTGGGCAGCCAGAGGATATTTCACCGGCCGCGGTTTTTCTGGCTTCCGGAGAGTCTTCCTGGATTACCGGCGAGACTCTGGTGATTGCTGGCGGAGTACGCTAATAACTGCACTCATCGCGGTCGCGACACGGAGTGCGATGTACGTCAACCTATTGCGAAATGTGGCGGCTGAATGCCTCAGCCGCCACATGCCATTTGGGGCCAAGTGATATAATAGGGTTGTAGCGAGTCGTAGCAATTGGGGGCGACACGGTTTCGACGGAAGCTGTCGCGGCCCGAAGGCATGCCGGGGGCCACCTGCCCGTAATCTGGTGGAAACTAGAACTGCCAACAACAACTTGGCACTTGCTGCTTAATTAATTAAGCGCAACGTTTGCCCA
>DATBBY010000046.1:0-24685 GCA_036270765.1 Candidatus Acidiferrum sp. | reverse complement strand
TTTCAGTTCCTTTAGCAATACCTTTCGCAACTCTGGGGAGTTGGCGAGATCAATGTGTCCTGTAATGTCGAAGATTGTGACCTGGTCTAACCGGCGAGCGGCAATCTGCAAAGTTACTCTCCTTGGGATTTCTGACCTTTTTCTTCCGTACTGAAATATTTCACCAACCGCAGCCGGTTCACACCGTTTTCCCGACTGTGCTCCATTACATCCATGCTGTCTCGAATGAAATGCAGTCCCAGTCCCCCAGGCTTGACTTCATCCAGGGACCGAGCGGTCAGTTTTTTTTGATCGAAGGGCGCACCTTGGTCGAGCAACTCGATTTCCAGACCTTCGCGTTGTATCCCGTTTACCATGCCTGAGATTCGCTTGCAAGACACGTCAATACGTTTGTCCGCGCTGCTTCCATAGGCATGGCGCATCACGTTGGCCACCGCCTCGTCCACCGCACGGGTTATGGAACGACACTCGGGAGGTGAAAACCCCATCACTTCCGTCAATCGTTCTATCGCAGCGCGGACTACACAAAGCAGCTGCGGATCGCTCGCTAACGTCAGGTCCAGTAGAATCTCACTTTTGTGCAATCGCTCAACTCCCCGCGACTCCACGAGTATTTTATACTCGCGTCATTTATGTAACGCCTTGGAAATCAGGGACTAAGGCAGACACAATCGTGCATACCGCCTCAAAAGTCAATGCCATCTCCATCGCCGACCAATTCAACGGGAATCGGTGCCGACATAGCCCGCTCCATCAAAGATCGCTATTCATTTCTACCTGACCGCACCGCATACAGGTAATTTAGAATCCTAACAGTTGGTTCAAAGGAGCCTCAGCGTGTCATTGCGAATCGAAGACTACGGAATGATTGGTGATTGCCATACCGCTGCATTAGTTTCGCGCGAGGGTTCTATAGATTGGCTCTGCCTGCCTAGTTTCGATTCCGCCGCTTGCTTCGCCGCGCTCCTCGGCACCTCTGAGCACGGCTACTGGCTGGTAACGCCCGACTGCCCAATCAAGCGCATTCATCGCCGCTACCGGGAAGACACTCTGATCCTGGAGACCACCTTTGAAACAGAAGCTGGCGCCGTAACACTGGTCGATTGCATGACGCCCACCACCAACACCCCTGATCTCTTGCGTCAGGTTGTAGGTCAAAGCGGCAAAGTGCCCATGAAAATGGCGTTGGCCATTCGTTTTGATTACGGCTCAATCGTTCCCTGGGTGCGCAAAACAGATGATGGTCTCGTCGCCATCGCCGGACCGGACACTCTCCGCCTCCGTACGCCAGTCGAACTTTGCGGCGAAAATTTTCATACCACCTCCAACTTTACGGTTTCTGCCGGACAGAAGATTCCGTTCGAGATTTGTTGGTATGCATCGTATCGAGATGAGCCGCAGTTTCTTGACTTCGAAAAGACCATCGCCGACACCGAAAAATGGTGGCGCGAGTGGGCCGGACGTTGCACCTTCCCGGGTCCATCAAAACTTCCAGTAACCCGTTCGCTCATCACTTTGAAGGCCCTCACCTACGCGCCCACCGGCGCCATCGTCGCGGCGCCCACGACTTCCCTTCCCGAATCGATCGGCGGCGTTCGCAACTGGGACTATAGATTCTGCTGGGTGCGTGACGCTACGCTCTCGCTTCACGCCTTGATCATCGCGGGGTACCTGGAGGAAGCCCGCGATTGGCGCGAATGGATCATGCGCGCAGTTGCCGGCAAGCCCTCCGAACTCAACATTGTTTATGGGCTGCGCGGCGAACGGCGTCTCACGGAACTGGAACTGCCGTGGCTTCCGGGCTACGAAAATTCCGCCCCGGTGCGAACAGGCAACGCCGCTTACAATCAGCTTCAACTTGACGTCTACGGCGAAATCATTGACACCCTTTACCTTTGCCGAGAGGCCGGCATTAAGTCCGACAGTAAAGACGTGTCCCCCGGCATTGGACGCGCGCTCCTCGACCACCTAGAAACTTCATGGGAAGAGCCTGATGACGGAATTTGGGAAGTTCGCGGGCCTCGCAGAAATTTTACCCATTCAAAAATGATGGCGTGGGTGGCCATGGATCGCGCCGTAAAGAGTGTCGAACAGGGTTGGGTGCCCGATCCCGCTACCGAAAAATGGCGAAACCTTCGCGATAAAATTCATGCCGACGTCTGCACCAACGGTTTCGACACGGAGCTGAATTCCTTCGTGCAGTTTTACGGCTCGAAACATCTCGATGCCAGCCTATTGATGATGGCCATTGTGGGCTTTCTTCCGGCAAACGATCCACGACTGCGCGGAACTGTTAATGCCATAGAAAGACATTTGCTTTCCGATAATGGCTTCGTCAACCGCTACACCCTAGATACAGCGGTCGATGGTTTACCGCACGGCGAGGCCGCTTTTATTCCTTGTACCCTCTGGCTGGCTGATAATTACGCCTTTCAGGGCCGCTATGAAGAAGCGCGCAAAGTCTTTGAACGCGTCTTATCCATACGCAATGATCTCGGCTTACTATCCGAAGAATACGATCCCGTGGACAGGCGGCTTCTGGGAAATTTTCCGCAGGCTTTTTCGCATTTCGGCATGGTGAACACCGCCTACAACCTCGAAGGCAAAGCCAGTGTCAGGACTGCCGGCGGCTCCCCAGGCACGAAATTAAAATAACCCCCCGTCAATACGGTTCTGAACTTCGCGGCTTCAGTTGCGTTGTAGCCAGCCGCATTTTTGTCAACATTTTTGGTTGGCCGTATTCTGACTGTTGCAGTTTTGTAACTTGTACTCCTGCGCGTTCCGCGATTCAATGTCAGTTGCGTTGATTGCCTCGTGCAATTTCCATCCATCAGGGTTCGCTGGAGGCCGTTTGTCCGCTGGAATGAAAATTTTCTTCGCGCTTCTCTGTTTCGTTCAATTTGTCGAAGTTGGTGCAAGCCAGGAGCGGGAACGCACGCGGCTTCCAACCAGCAAAGCGGTGATTAAGCCAACGCCTGGCGCGCCGCAACGCACCAACGGCTTCCCAGAAACAATTGCGTTGAGCCCCGATGGCCGATACGCGGCGTTGCTGAACAACGGCTTTGGCACCGCTGAGTCGGGCATGAAGCAATCCATCGCCATCATGGACCTGCAGACAAACCAAGTCGCGGATTTTCCGGAAGACCGGCTTGGTGAAGAAGCGCATCAAAGCTATTTTCTTGGGCTGGCTTTCAGTTCCGATGGCACCCACCTGTACGCTTCACTCGGCTCGATCAGCGATCCCACCGGCGAGAAACCGGGAAATACCGGCAACGGAATTGCCGTGTATCGCTTTGAGCAGGGCAAACTCACTCCGGATCATTTTCTAAAAATATCTTTGCAACCCGTTCCCGCTGGAACGCATGTCGCTCGCGGCCTTGGCAACCTCCCGGCGGGACGCGCAATACCGTATCCGGCCGGACTCGCCGTTATTTCAGGGACAGCAGATCAAAAAGACCAGCTTCTCATCGCCAATAATCTGTCGGACAACGTGATACTGCTCGATGCAGAGTCTGGAAGAGAGTTGGCGCAATTCGATCTGAGTACTCATCGCTCTATGCCTTCGTCTTTTCCGTATACCGTGGTGGCGACTCGCGACGGCCACCATGCGTGGTGCAGTTTGTGGAATGCTTCGCAGGTTGCCGAACTTGATCTGGTTCACAAAAGTGTTGTTCGGCGGATTTCGTTACTGGCTCCAAAAAGTCCTGTTGCTCCTGGGTCGCACCCCACCGCGATGCTGCTTTCGCCAGATGAAAAATTCCTGTACGTGGCTTTAGCCAATGCCGATTCCGTTGCCGCAATCGACGCACACACCGGTAAGATTCAAGCGTTTTTCTCAACGCATCTTCCGAAACAGGAATTCTCCGGCAATGAAACGGACGCTTTAACGCAGAGTAAAGATGGAAAGCGATTATTCGCAGCTAGCGCGGCAACGGATTCCGTCGCGGTGTTCGACACCACCACATCGGCTGAAGGCCGGGCGCCTATCGGCAAGCCACTTATCGCTATGGGTTTCATTCCCACCGAATGGTATACGCTCGCCGTCGCTGTCGCGGACAACGATCTTCTCATCGCCACCGGTAAAGGCCTAGGCAGTGGACCAAATGCAACCGATATATCCAAGGTGCCTTCCAAACGCCGAAGGCTGCATCCCTACATCCCGACCTTACTTCATGGTTCCATCGCCCGAATCAATCTGGAAGCAGTCGAAAAAAATCTGCCTGAGTTTACTCGTGTCGCACAGGAGCAGATGCAACTGCTCGCCGATCCAACTGCTTTGCCGTTTCACGACGCCGCAAATCCCATTCATCATGTGATTTACATCATCAAAGAAAACCGCACCTACGACCAGATTTTCGGTGATCTCAAAGTAGGCAACGGCGATCCGTTGCTCACTCTTTACGGCGCAGACATCACCCCCAATGAGCACAGGCTCGCTTTACAGTTTGGCGTGCTCGACAACTTTTTTGATTCCGGTGAAGTTTCCGGCGACGGCCATATGTGGTCGACTGCGGCGATTGCCGGCGACTACAACGAAAAAACGTGGCAGATCGCGTACCGCAGCCGCGAGCGCACTTACGATTTTGAAGGCATGGTCGCCGACGAGTATCCACTGGAGCACGACGAACCGGACGTAAACGAGCCGGGGACTGGATATCTGTGGGGCAACGTGGCGCGCCACGGATTGAGTTATCGTCACTATGGTGAATTTGTGGCCAGCGAATGGTGCGGAGATAAATTCACTCCGGACGGACCCCCTACGGAAGGCACGCCCGCTCCCGCAGGTGGAACTTGCGCCCGCAAAGCGATCAAGCAGGGTGAGCCGTTGCCTGCGGCGACAGGTGAACCGAACGGAACGCCTAGTCCCTACCCGTGGCCGATCCCGGTGCTGCGCCGCGACGTGGCTACCAAACCGGAATTGCGCGGGCATTTCGATCCGCGCTTCGCGGATTTTAAAATCGATTACCCCGATCAGTTGCGAGCGGATGAATTCTTGCGCGAATTCGATGGCTTTGTGCGCGCGCGAAAAGCGAATACCAAAGCTCAGGAATTGCCGAGCTACGTGATGCTGCGTTTGCCCAACGATCACACCAGCGGCACACGGCCAGGTTTCCCAACGCCCTCGGCTTCGGTGGCTGACAACGATCTTGCAGTGGGACGAGTTGTCGACGCGGTGTCGCACAGTCCGTACTGGGATGACACGGCAATTTTTATCGTGGAGGACGATGCGCAGGATGGCGCCGACCACGTGGACGCGCATCGCAGCATTGCTCTGGTGATTAGTAAATACGCGCCTGGCTCGGTTGAACATCCCTATGTGGAGCACGGTTTCTTCACCACCGTGAGCATGGTTCGCACCATGGAGGCCCTGCTGGGATTGCAACCGATGAATCACAATGACGCGTACGCTCCGATCATGTCCTCGCTGTTTTCAGGCACGCCCACTCAACCGCCATTTGAAGCTGATGTCACCAACCTTCGCAACGGACTAATTTTCAAGAGCAATGCCGCGACAGCGCCAGGCGCGAAGGCATCTGCCGCGATGGACTGGCGGCATGCGGATGAGGCCAACAACGAAGTATTGAATTCCATCCTTTGGCGTGACCGTAAGGGCGACATTCCGATGCCGCCGTCGCAGCACACCGTATTTCCGGTTACCTCGGGGCAGCGGTAACGGCGTCAGGGATGCTCCCGGTCTTTTTGTCAGGCAAGCCGGTTCATACCCGCCTACATACCCCCTGTTTTGCAAAAAAGAGTCCACAAAATGTTGAAAACAAAGGGTTGCTGTTGCAAAAAGTGACAAAGAGTGCACTAATTGCTGAAAACAAAAGAGTTGAGCAGCGGAGCTGGCTTTTGGTGATGGGCGGGAAACTGCCGACTACCGAAGGAAGGAGATATTTGGGAACTTTGGGCAGGTAGACGGGTTGGAATTACGAAAAGGGACGGAACAGGTGGGGACCGATAACATGCGTAGGACTTCAGGAGTGACGGTCATCCCATGATTTTACTATTTATCTATATTAATTACAAGTTATATACGAAATTTGTATGTTCGAACCGAATTGGGCTGGAGAGTGAGCTATTCCACACGTAACGGGCCGCGATTCGATACAATGGCGACAGCTTCAATTAGGGTGATCAATTTACGAGGCGGGTGGTCGGCGATGGTAACGTTTGGAGATAAGGTGAGTGTCCCTGGTCATGTGCTGGTGCGTTTTCTGGATAAGGAAGCGGTGCTATTGAATATTGAAACGGAACGCTATTTTGGGTTGGACGAAACTGGCGCGCGAATGTGGCAATTAGCGACGACGTCGACAAATATTGACGCAGCTTACCAGGCACTCCTAAATGAGTACGATGTCGACGCTCAGACGCTTCGCGAGCACCTTAGCGAATTGCTGGAAAAATTGGCCGACAATGGGTTGCTGACCGTAACTTCTTCCGATGTGGGAACCGTTACGTCGATTTAAGGCGTTGGAGCCAAGGGCGCGCGGACTTTTCCTGCGCGCGGCGGTGCTGTTGCCATTTATTTCTGTCAGCCTGCGGCTTTGGGGTTTTCGGGCGACCCAATCGAGCCTGCAAAAGCGCCTACCCAAAGCCCTGACGGCTATTTCCGAGCAATCGAGCAGGGCACAGACAGAATCTGCCGCTTTGACTGCCCGAATGGTGAGATCGGCTGCCCGCCGCACCTTGGGTAGCCCTGCGTGTTTGGAGCAGTCCCTAGCGCTGTGGTGGCTGCTCGGACGGCAAGGAATCGCATCAAGCGTGCGGATTGGGACGCGAAAAGCGGATCAGAAGTTTGAGGCTCATGCGTGGGTGGAATGCGACGGGGCGCCGCTAAACGAGGCGGAGGAACCGCACAAGCATTACGCGGCGTTCGGGGAGGAGTTTCCGATGCTCGGTGGAGCAAAAAAATAGCGGCAAGCGCTTGTAGCGCCTGCCGCCATTGGAGGTCCTGCGATGAACTGAGCTAGCTGACGGTAGTTACAAAGCCGCGCTTGTAACGAAGTACCACCAGACCAAGGGCCAATAACCCGATGCCGAGAAGAATGGTGACGGACGGCTCTGGAGTGCCAACCGCAGGCCCACCGCTTATCGTCAAGATCGAGCCATCAGAAAAGGTAAAAGTTCCCGGTGAGAACATGGGCGAGGATTCCGGACCACTGTAGAGTTGCTGCCCGCCGCCGACAAGGAAGATATCCGCCGTGAAGCCGTCCGGAGACGCAAGAAGACCACCGCCGAACGACCCGGTAGCGTTATAAAAGGCAAGAAAATCTGGGGAGGGCGAACCATTGATCGTCAAACCACCAATCACCATTGACGGTATGACGAATCCAAAACCGAGGCTAGGAGTGATCTGATTACCACTAAGCTGGCTAGGGAGGTCAAAGGACGCAGTAACCGGGCCAGACAAGACAAAAGACAAATCTCCGGTCATAGTATCGCCGGATGCGGCACCTACGCCAAGGAACAGCACGGTGCAAAGGATAATTAGAATGCGAGATAGACGATTCATGAGGCCTCCTGGCATTTCTAAGAGCAATTTAATGACCCTGACCATTGGACGGCTGCCTTTCAGTTCATTGATAAAAAAAGACTTGTTTGCGGGGATTCGGGGCTCGTAGTGTCAGAATGGAACAAAACTTCTCACCTGTGGCCGAAGTTGGCAAATTCATGCCTAAGTTTCTAAGTGTACATACATTCAACTTAGTCGATGGGTCAAGCCGAACGGGCATCGGCCGGACTGCTACTTGAGCGGGATAGTCGGGATCTTTCACCGTGACGGGGCCCCGGTTGATCTCAGTCAGTTACGGGAGATGACGGATTTTCTCGGCTATCGTGGCCCGGACGGCTCCGACATTTTTGTGGATAACCGCGTTGGGTTTGGCCACTCGATGCTTCGAAATAAGGAAATTCTCCTCGGCGATGGCCAACCCGTGCGCCTGGGTTCCTTATGGATCACTGCCGATGTCCGTTTGGACCATAAAACTGAGCTAGTCAACAAACTTGTAGAGGCAGGTGATAAGCGTGTCGCGCAGGACATTCCCGATGCGATGTTGATATTGCGGGCTTACGCCGCATGGGGACCGGGTTGCGTTGAGCACGTGAGAGGGGATTTTTCCTTTGGAATATGGGATAGCGCGACGAATAGTTTATTTTGCGCGCGCGATCATTTCGGAGTTAAGCCTTTTTATTATGCAAATTTGGGCAAGGTCTTTCTCTTCAGTAACACGCTTAACTGCCTGAGGCAGCATCCGCTGGTAACGAAGCAATTAAACGACGCGGCCATCGGTGATTTTTTGTTGTTCGGATTGAACTGCGATAATTCCACCACAACCTTTCGGGACATACAGCGATTACCGCCAGCGCATTGGTTATTAGTGTCAGGAGACAGAGTTCAAATCGAATGTTACTGGCGTCCGCCTACCGAGGGCCGTATTCGGTATAGCAGAGCGGACGATTACCTGGACCAATTTACCGAATTGCTAAAGCGCGCAGTAGAGGATCGTACGCGCATGAATGAGGCGGGGATTCTTTTAAGCGGCGGAATGGACTCGGGTAGTGTTGCTGTGGTCGCTAATGAGATATCCCGGAGCAGCCGTGGGACGCCGCAACTTTATAGTTACACTTTGGGATACGGATCCTTCGACGTGGATGACGAGGGCCAGCATGCACGGATAACGGCCAGATACCTGAATATTCCCCATAAATACCTTTCTCTTCAGGAACTACAACCTTTCGCAAAATGGGATGAAGCCAAATACAGCTCTCCCGAACCGGGAGACGATCCGATATCCGCTCAGGTTTTCGATCTATTTCAAACAATAGCGTCAGACTGCCGCGTGGTACTCTCGGGCGAAGGTGCCGACAACTTGATGTTTTTTCAAATGTGGCCTTATATCAAGGACCTTCAACGGAACCGAGAATGGCGTCGCTTATTTATTGAAACGGCTTGGTTTTTCTCAATCAGGCCGTTCCCGTGGCGCGGCATTTCCAGCAGAATACAAACTGTTTTTGGCAAGGTTAAGGGAGCAACCGGAGTCCCGCCATGGATCGATCCCGAATTCGCCAAGCGAATGGATCTGAAAGCGCGGTGGAAAGGATTCAATGGGATTTCAATTCCCCCCAACCCACATGCGTCACGGCCCGTAGCACACGCGTCTCTGCTGATTCCTCAATGGACACGAATGTTCGAAATGAACGATCCCGGAGTTACACACTTTCCTGTAGAGGTGTCTTATCCGTTCTTAGATCTGAAATTGGTCGAATACTTACTCGCGACTCCCGTCTTTCCTTGGGCGTTCAGGAAAATGCTGGAGCGAAAAGCAATGCATGGCAAATTGCCGAACAAAATTCTCCGGCGGAAAAAGACGCCCCTGCGAGAGGATGCGGCGGCTAAGGAAGTCCTAAAGAAGGCGGCCGAGAGGTTGCGAAGCAGAACCCTTGACTGCAGGATTTTTAAATATGTTACTCCGGCAAAGTTGAGTAACAGTTGTGATAGGATTGAAGTGGAAGAAGTTTGGCCTTATTGCCTTAGTCTGTGGTTGAGCGGCATTGGCTGAGTAGAAAAAAATCGGAGCGGCACAAGTGGCTGACAGAGAACGTAAACAGCAAGAGCGACCGTATTCGAAACCCACGTTGACGGTGTATGGAAAAGTGATCGAGTTGACAACCATCGTGAGCACAACGGGGAAAAATAACGACCATGCTGGCGGGCCCACCAAGACTGGCATCGGCTAAATATTTATTGGTCCGACTTTGTTTGCCTGTGAACAAAGCTATAGATACTTCGCTTATGGGTTAACCTTACGTTCCAACGTGTCCATCACGGGTCTATTACCGGCCAATTCCACGAAGAAGAGTGTTGATGTAAGAATTAATTTTGGGACTTTACCCGCCGCTTCTTTCTCGGACAAGCAACTCAGATTGCGGCACGCAAGCGCTTATGTTGACGAGCGCGGCGAACCTTGTTTGCGAATCTGGGATGTCAACGATGGGTCTTTCCTGCGTATCAATTTTATTGACGGGACTGAGTTTTGGCTCGACCGAGGATTGGCAACACTCTGGGCGCATTGGCCCGAGCGGTGTTCGCTTCAGGATACCCTAAGCTATTTGCTTGGCCCCGTTTTTGGATTGCTGCTGCGCCTTCGCGGCGTGATTTGCCTCCATGCTAGTGCGGTTAGTATCGACGACCGTTGTGCCGTTTTCGTGGGGTCCGAAGGGTCAGGAAAATCTACGACGGCGGCAGCGTTCGCGCGAGAGGGATTTGCGGTACTTTCAGACGATATTGTTGGCTTAGTTGAACGCGGCGATGAGTTTTACGTGATTCCTGCATACCCACGCGTAAATCTATGGCCTGATTCGGTGAAATTGCTATATGGCTCGTCAGACGCGCTGCCACCCCTATCAGTTGGTTGGGACAAGCGTGGTTTAGCGCTTGGAGAAGTGGGCGGGCCGCGATTTGAGCAGCGAGAACTGCGATTGGGGACCATTTACATTTTTAGTGATATCTCAACTCATCCTACCGAGAACATAGAACCAATCTCGAAGAAAAGCGCCTTGCTAATGCTGGTAGGAAATACATATGCCGCACGTTTTCTGGACGCCAACCAACGGGCGGAAGAATTTGCTGTGTTAGGCCGCCTTGTTGCCGGAGTGCCGGTGCGAAGACTCAATCCACAGAGAAACGGCACAGGCGTTAACGAATTGTGCGAGTTGATCCGTCAGGACTTCGTGGGTGTCAGTTAGCACAGCGATCCCCCAGCCATTCAATGTACTCACTTCGAATGTTCGGGCGCATGATCAGCGACTCGGCAAGGTTCGACGCCTATGCAAAAGCCATTTCGCGTTGCGTTCGGCCCGGCAGTGTTGTTGCGGAGATCGGCTGCGGCCCGGCAGTACTTGCGCTGTTGGCGTGCCGAGCCGCGGCAAAACGCGTTTACGCGATTGAGATTGACGATATCATCGATGTCGCCAGGCAGGTTGCCGCAGCAAATGGATTTGCGGAGCGCATCCAGTTTTTTCAGAATGATTCACGCAAGGTGGAACTTCCTGAACAGGTAGACGTCATCGTCTCTGATATTCGTGGGGCGCTTCCGTTATTTAACGGAGCATTGTCGTCGCTACAGGATGCGAAGAAACGATTTTTGACTCCTAACGGAGTAATGATTCCGCGGCGAGATGTTGTGAAGGCCGCGATTACGGAATGCGAGGAAATTTATTCCGAACTGGTGGCACCGTGGAGTACTTGTGTCCCCGGAACAGAACTGTCTATACTTCGTCGCCTTGAGCTAAATACGGTGCATGGAGTTCGGATTAAGTCAGAGCAACTAATGAGCGCTCCACAAGAGTTGTGCACTTTGGATTACATGGGGGATCCTGGACCGAACGCGTCGGCTGAGTTAGCGTTTCGGGCCAGTCGCAGCGGAACAGCGCACGGAATTTGTATGTGGTTCGAGACGGAGCTCTGTGATGATATTGGATTTTCGTCGGGGCCGGGATCTCCGACAATCATTTATGGGCAATTGTTCTTGCCGTGGCTGGAACCCGTGGTGATTGAGGAAGGCCAGGAAATTTTGGTCAAGCTTCACGCAAACCTGGTTGGCAAAGATTATATCTGGCGGTGGGAAACGGAGATCGCCGCCGCGGACGACGCGAAGAAGGTACATTTCCGGCAATCAAGCTTCGAAGGTGCCCAGGTCTCGTCGCGCACGTTGCGGCGGCACGCTGTCGATCATGTTCCGGTGTTGACTGCGGAAGGCGAGGCGGAGCGTTTTTTGCTGGGAGCCATGGACGGAAAGGCTGCGATGGAGGAAATCGCGAAAAGGGCGGCCGAACGATTTCCAGAAGTCTATTCTTCGCACGAGGACGCGTTCCAGCGCGTGACGGAACTGGCGCGAAAATTCTCGCGGTAATTTGCTCGCGGAACAGTTCGCAACTCAACGCTTGGACTCATCGACAAGAAACGAGCCGAGGGCGGGAGCTGAACTCGCGAACTCCCGACGGCTGCGGAAACTTATAGCGCTGATTCTAAAGAAAGATTTACCGCTGTAAACTTCGGAAACTACCTAAGTTCCCCATAAGCGGAGTCGATTGGTGTCATGGAGGACTTCTTGCCTGTGATTCGCGCGTGCGGCCATTGCGGCCAGAGCAATCGCATACCGGCAAAATACTTGGCCAGCACTGGCCGTTGCGGTAAGTGTAAATCGTCGTTGCCGCCGGTGGCGGAGCCCTTGGCGGTGGACGAAATTTTGTTCGATGAGATTATCCAAAATGTGTCCGTCCCGGTGCTTGTTGATTTTTGGGCGGACTGGTGCGGGCCCTGCCGTATGGCTGCTCCGGAAGTGGCTCGCACCGCGGCGGAGATGGCGGGCAAAGCCGCGGTGCTGAAAGTGGATACCGAGAAATATCCAGCACTCGCGGGGCGCTTCAATGTTCGAGGCATACCGTACTTTGCGGTTTTCTCCGGCGGTCGTCTGGTGACGCAGCAGGCCGGGTTGGTAGATCACACTCAGATGAAACGGTGGCTGAGCGCCGCCGGTACGGTTTCTGATTGAGGAACGCGGAGATTTGCGGTGCGCTAACGCAGCGAAGCCCTTTCCTAACCTGTCGTGACCTTCTAGTCGCCCACTTGATTTTTGACCTATGAGGCGGACGCGCAAAGTGCTATCTAGAACCTAAGCCCGCACTCAATCCGCTTGAGAAGGAGAACCCATGAGGATCTTCATCACGGCGGTTGCCCTAAGCGTGGCTTTAATTTCCGCGGCCACGCGTTTTCCAGAGGCTCCAACTGGCTTTGACAACAAAAGCAACGGCACGGTTGATGATGTAACGCATCAAGCTGACCAGGTGAAGTTCGAGGGAGTCGAGCAGCTGAGTGATGGTCTTGGGCCGCTGTACAACGCTCAGTCCTGCGCCGAATGCCACCAGAGTCCCGTGTCTGGCGGCGCGTCGCAAGTATCGGAATTGCGGGTCGGTCACAACGAGCCGGATGGGCGCTTTCGCACTCCCGACATCCCAATCGCTCATGGAGCAGAGGTGATTACTGGCCGCTCGCTGGTGAATGATCGCGCCATTTGCCCCAACGCGGCGTTTCCCGACAAGGAAATTCAGGAACGCGTTCCAGAGAGCGAGACGATCCGTACATTTCGTTTGTCGTTGAATCTTTTGGGCGATGGGTTCGTTGAGGCGGTTGCCGATCAAACGCTCATTGATCTTTCCAAACAACAATGCAAATCGTCGCACGGGAAAATCTGCGGTCAGATTCTCTATGTGCCCGTCGTGGAAGCGCCTGGACAGATGGGCGTGGGGCGCTTCGGCTGGAAAGATCAGCACGTTAGCCTGTTGTCATTTGCGGGCGACGCGTACCTCAACGAGATGGGAATCACCAATCGGCTGCAACCCAATGAGGTGACCAATATCTGCAACACGGTGTCTGAGCCGAACGACACCCCCGGGGCGGACGGGCTTTCCGACATTGACCACTTCGTTCGCTTCATTCGAGCCACCAAGGCGCCCGCGCGCGACGCGACGCTCGCCAGCGGTGCGGCTGCGAATAAGGGCCAGGGCTTGTTCCAGAAAATTGGGTGTGCTTCCTGTCATGTTGAAACGCTGACCACTGCGCCCGCGGGAACAAAAATTAATGGCGGCACGTTTACCATTCCCGCTGCGCTGGGCTCTATCAGCTTGCATCCGTACAGCGATTTTCTGATGCACGATGTGGGCACCGGTGACGGTATCTTGCAGGCCACGCGCGAGCATTATGGACACCAGGTCTTCCAACAGATGACCGGGTACCTTTCAAAACAAGATTTCGAGAGCAGTCGTAACAAGATTCGCACCGCTCCTTTGTGGGGCGTGCGGTTGCGTTCACGATTGATGCATGACGGGGCTTCCCTAACCCTTCGCGAAGCTATCACGCGACATAGTGGCGAGGCCGGCCATATCGTTAAGCAATTTGAAAAACTGAAGCAGCCGGAGCAGAACGCCATCATTGAGTTTTTGAAATCGCTGTGAACGATAGTTGGCGTCAGCCGAAGTTCTCGGTCGGATGTTTGGGCGATTGGCGGCGCATTCTGAAGGAAAAGTATTTTTCCGATTAGCGCGACAAACATATGCTGCGAAATTGGTGCGCTAGGATCGCGCAGTGTTCGCTTGCCAGACTTTGCGCAATTCTTCGCGGCGCGCGAGGACGTGTTTTTTTGCTTCGTCAAAGCTGCCGTAGACCTGCGTGCCCTTAATGGTGTTGCAGGGAGAGCAGCAAGCCACGAGGTTGTTGGCGTCCTTCTTTCCTTTGCGGGCGCGTGGAACCACGAAATCGACGCGCATGACCAGCGCGTTTTCAAAACTGGCGCGGCCATCCAAACCACAATACCGACAAACATAACCATCACGTTCGAGAATCTTGCGGCCTTCTCCAATGGTTACCGGGGAATCCACGAGCGAAAGAGAAATGAGGTTAAGAGGCATGGTGACCCTCCATAGCGGAAATCGTTGGAAGGAGAGCGCGACTTCCGCTTTCTGTAGGAATGAAGGTAGGACGGAGCGAGGGCGGCGTCAAGATGTGGGTGGGTGGTCTCGCACAGATCGCCGCCACAAATGCGAGCACATTGCAGTCTGCTCAATTGGATGACGGTGCAGGCTTGGTTTTGAACTAATTGAAATTCAACAATGCTCGGCTACTCAGGCCAAGTCATGGTCAATCGGTTTCAATCGACAAGTGGTTTTTGAGATTTTGGAGCCGAGGGCGAGAGTTGAACTCGCGACCTGCCGATTACGAATCGGCTGCTCTACCACTGAGCTACCTCGGCTTTGTGTTGCTCTGCTTGACGATTTCTGCTTCTTACTACTTTCAGCAACAAATTGTATCGAACTTGTATTGTATCGCACAATGATCTGCTTTTTGATGAGAAGCAGGAACTAAACGTTCACGGATAATTCAGTACGTTGCCGGGTGCGGTGAGCGAAGGCGAAGGTCCATCGTCGGGGTCTTCGAAATTCCAAATCCGGAATGGCCCTTTGTATTGTTGGTATTTGCCCAATCTGACGCCACCGTAGCTTTGCCGCATGACTTCGATTAGCTCCTGCCTGCCAATGGAAACGTTGCTCGTCCTGTCCAGTCCGCCATTCCGGCAAAAAGCCACCGCGCCAGCGAGCAAGTCAGCCACCTGAATGAGATTACTGTCTTTATCATCAGCAGTCTTTAACTCGCTGAGTTGAAAACGCCGGGGGTCGAGCGTCGAGTCGCTTTTGAAATATTTCCGGTCTCTGCCTTCGACCCATTTCCCCAAATGAATGCTGTCGTGCCCTGTCTCTGGCCGCCATGAATAGTCATCTATCGTAATGTCATAGAAGTAGCCCTTTTGGGCCTTCATAATGCCGTCAGCAAGAAACAAAGTGTAATACCTCATATATCCGACAAGTTTGTCGCCGTTATTAATTGTTGGGTGACCCAATTGATATTTATTCGTGTCCACGATCATGCACTTGAACCTGATCTTATTTTGCTGGGACGCCAAATATCTGATAAGGGCCTTATAGCCTTTCAGCTTGAGACTGGGCTTTGGGACTCCTTGCCATTTGACTAACCGTATCCCGTACTCGTTTTTCAGTGCTTGCAGCTCGCTTTCAAACGTCGCTATCTGGTTCTTATAATCATTGGATGGATGCCAGAAATACAAACCGCCAAGGACAACGTAGTCCTCGTCCTGCGAGGACTCGTCGGAAAAGACGACACTCGTATTGGGCGCGGGCCACCGAAGCCGTGAGATATCGAACAGGGTGGACATGTGACCTATCGTATATCAAGCCCCAGAATTCGTCTTTGCTTTTGTTTCGCCCAATCTGGCCTGCGGGCATGCGCGATACCAATAGCTGATGATTAGTGGGAGAAGGGGTACATGGCCCAGCCGATGCCCACGCCGATGAGCAGGAAAAGGATGAAGGACCAGAAGATATATTTGGCGCGTTTGTATGCGCCACGACGGCTGAGAAAGCCGAAGGCGATCGAAATTACGAGCGCGAAAATTACCATGGCCTGAAAATGAGTCAGCTTGAATTCGTGTGGGGGCATCATGCTTTGCGGGCTCGGGCGACTTCGTAGGCGTGAAGTGCGGCGAGCATGTTCAGGACTCCCGCGGTGGCGAGCAAACGAGTACCGTAGTCGCCGTTGGCGTGCGAAACGTCGGGTCCGGCTGGTTCAAGGGCTTTGGCCACAAAGTAAAAGCTGCCGGCACCCAAGTCGGCAACGTAGCCGAGCTTGGCGAAAGCGTCTTCTCCGTTACGCGAAAAAATATTGCCGCGCATGCCTGCGCCAAGAATGACCAGCAGCAGCACGGTGGAAAAACAGACCAGGGCGCGCCCCCACATTTTCAAGAAAGCGTGGCCGAGGCCGGGGAGGAACCATGCTGCGGCGCCGATGGTAAGAGCTAGGGCATCGCGGCGATGGCGGTCCTGGGTTGGCTCAGGATAGGGGGATACCGCTGGTGCGACCGGGATGGCGTTAATTGTTTCAGCGATGGGAACTTCGTCTGGCACGCGTTACCTCTGGACTTTTCTAGGCGCTTCGTTTTGAACAGCGCCACTAGTAGCGCCCACCCTTTGCAAAAACCGTAAAGGGTAGGCCACCCACAATCCCTTTAATACAAAGGGTTCTCTAATTCAAAGGGTCCCTCTAGTACACACTTTAATCGCGCGATGCTTGCAACTCCACTGACAACTCGTCAAAAACAATATTAGCCACTTTTGGTCACGAGGGCGCGTTAAGCCAACAGTGCCAGGATTTCTTTTTGGATTGCGCCGGTAACGCGGGCGCTGCGTTCGTCGATGTAGACATTCACTTCGCTGCGGATGCCGAATTCCGGGAGATAGATGCCGGGCTCGATGGAAGTGCACGTGTGCGGAATGAGGCGGCGCACATCGTGAGTTTCCAAATCATCCATATTCGCGCCGTTTCCATGAATTGTTTCGCCAATGTTGTGGCCGGTGCGATGAAAAAAATATTTTCCGTAGCCGGCTTTTTCGATGACGGTGCGCGCGGCTTTATCGACTTGCCAGCCTTGCAAGGGCTTCCCGGCGGCGGCACTGGAACAGATCAGGTCCACTGCTTTGTCGCGAGCATTGGCGACGGCGCGAAAAACCTTGGCGTATTTTTCAGGGACTTTTTTGCCAAGGTAGCCGACCCAGGTGATGTCGTAATACACGCTGCCGGGAGTTTTTAGTTTGCCCCAAACATCGAGAAGCAGGAGATCGTCTTTGCGAATGGGGGCAGCGGATGCTGCCGTGGGGCCGTAGTGGGGATCGCTGGCGTGGGCGTTAACGGCTACGTCTGGTCCTTCTTCTGTATTTAGGCCCGCGGCTTCAAAGCCGCCCTGGATCCATTGCTTCAATTCGTATTCGGTGTGACGGATGGCGTCACGAACGCACTTTGCGGCGTGTTGGAAGGCGCCGCGCACGATGACATCGATGGCTCTACCGGCTTCTTCGTGCGAGCGAAGCTGCGCATCGGTCCAGCAAGCTTCGTATTTCTGAACCAAGTCAGCGGAGCTGACGATTTTGGCGCCGACGCCCCGCACCAGCTCGATAGTCCCGGCATCCACCATGGATATATAAGGGATGGCGTTCTTTGGCGAATATTGCATGGCGATGTTTTTTGCGCGGCCGATAATTTTCTTCAGGCCTTTTTCCAATTCCTGCAGACCGGCGTAATAAAAAGTCTCGCCAGGAAGGCTTTCGAGAGCTTGAGCCTCGATTTTGTGTGCGAGTTTTCTGGCAACACCCTTGGCAGGGACGAAATAAAACCAGCGGCGGGTGCGCATGCCTTCGGGCAATTTCAGGATGCGTTGGGCGATGGGGTCGCGGCCGCGAAAATCGTAGAAAAGCCAGCCGTCGACACGGGCATTGACTAAATCGGTCTGCATTGCTTGAAGGTCGATGCTCATTTTTCAATTTCCGATTCTGTTGATGCCGATTCGATTTGAGTCTTATGCGTGCTGCACAAACAGGCGTTCTATCTGCTGTTTAGTAACGCCGCGGATTTCGAGGCGTTTTACGCGGCTTCGCTCGCCGGTGAGAATTCTAACAGCGCCTTTGGGGGTTTTCAAAAGCTGGGCCAGAAATTCGATGAGCGCGTCGTTGGCGCGGCCTTCGAGCGCGGGAGCCTGCAGGCGAATTTTTATGGCTCCGGCAATTTCGCCCGCGATTTCATCTTTCCTGGCGCGGGGTTGTACCCGCACGGCAAAAATGACGGTTCCTGCGACGATATTTTCTGTGATCTCCAGCACCCGGTGAAGCCTACCAGGCTCTCTGGTATTGCACTGGCGGCGTTAATTTGAAATTCAATTCTTGAGCGGCACGACGCGGCCAGTAGGGATCGCGCAAGAGTTCGCGGGCGAGCACGACCAGATCGGCTTGCTCGGTGGACAGGATGGTTTCGGCTTGCACTGGTTCAGTGATCATGCCCAGCGCGGTGGTGGGGATTTCGGCTTGTTTTCGAATGGCGGCGGCGAAAGGAACCTGGTAGCCGAGGCCAACGGGAATTTTGGCGTGCGCGAGATTGCCACCGCTGGAAACATCGATTACGTCTACGCCAAGCGGCTTAAGGCGACGAGCCAATTCGATGGATTGTTGGAGGTCCCAACCACCTTCCTGCCAGTCCGTGGCGGAGACGCGAAAGAATAAAGGATTGCGCGCGGGCCAGACCTCGCGCACAGCCTGTGTGACGCGCAAGGCGAGACGCATTCTATTTTCGAGTGAACCGCCAAATTCGTCGGTGCGAATATTCGAGAAGGGCGAGAGAAACTCGTGCAGCAAATAGCCATGAGCGCCGTGAATTTCGACTACTTCGAAGCCGGCGGCCAAGGCGCGTTCCGCGGCACGGCGAAATGCGGCGACGATATCGTCGATGTCCGACCGGGACAATGCGCGGGGCGTTTGGTAACCAGTATCAAACGGCAGAGCGCTGGGACCAACAATCTGCCAGCCTCCTTCACCGATGGGCACGGGCTTACCGCCTTGCCAGGGCACCGCGGTGCTGGCTTTACGGCCAGCATGGGCCAATTGGATTCCTGCGACGGCACCGGAGACGCGAATAAAATCGGCGATGGGTTTCCATGATGCGATGTGGGCATCGTTGTAAATTCCGGTGTCAGCTGCGGAAATTCGGCCATGCTCTTGAACGGCGGTGGCTTCAGTGAATACCAGGCTTGCGCCGCCTACAGCCCTGCTTCCCAAGTGAACCATGTGCCAGGTTTGAGGATGACCGTCCTTGGCGGAATATTCGCACATGGGGGAAACGACGATACGGTTCTTCAGTTCGATTTCGCGGATCTTCAATGGAGTGAAGAGTTTCATGTCTTCCCGTCTGGTCTAGTGTGTGTTGCGACGCGAGTATTCGATGCTCGCAGCGGCGTTATCGATAGGGCCAAAATGAAACACGAGGTTTGGTGCTTCGCGTGGGTTGTCGGCCGGGATCTCGTGTGTTTCTGCCGACAAGATTTTCCCTCTCGATAGCCGCCTCTAATTATTGGAAAGAGTCTTTAATAGCCGAAACAGTTCCTTTTTTGATTCGAATCCAATACCGGGGATGTCCGGCAATGAAACGTAGCTGTCCTCAACAGGAGTGTCGTCCGCGAATCCACCGAACGGTTGAAAGATGCCAGGATAGGATTCATTTCCTCCAAGTCCTAAACCAGCGGCTATATGCAGCGATAATTGATGGCCACCGTGTGGAATGCAGCGGCGCGCCGACCATCCGTACTGCTTCAACATTTCCAATATGCGGAGGTATTCGACCAGGCCGTAGCTAAGTGCGCAGTCGAACTGCAGTACGTCGCGATCCGAGCGCATGCCCGCATAGCGGATCAGATTGCGTGCGTCCTGAACTGAAAAAAGATTCTCGCCCGTGGCCATCGGACCTGGATAGTGGTCGGCAAGCTTTGCCTGCAATTCATAATCGAGTGGATCGCCAGCTTCTTCGTACCAACGCAGGTGGTAGGGTTCCAGAGCGTGCGCGTAAGCGATCGCCGTCTCGAGGTCGAAGCGACCATTGGCGTCTACCGCCAACTGATCGCCGCGCTTGAGGATTTTCAGAACGGTTTCGATGCGACTCTGATCTTCTGCTAGCGAAGCTCCCCCGATTTTGATCTTCACAACGGAATAACCCAGGTCGAGATAGCTTTGCATCTCCTGTTGCAGGCCTGACAGACCTTTTTTCGGGTAGTAGTAGCCACCGGCCGCATAGACGAAGATCTTTTCGTCCACGACGCCACCCCTGAAACGATCGGCGAGCAACCGATAAAGAGGAACGTTCGCGATCTTGGCCACGGCATCCCATATCGCCATGTCGAATACTCCCACCGCCACTGACCTTTCGCCGTGCCCACCTGGTTTTTCATTGCGCATCAGGACGTTCCAAATCTTAAACGGATCGAAATTATCGGCAGCGTTATCGAGAAGACTGGCGGGCTCGGCTGCCTTCAGGCGCGGGATAAAGCGATCTCGCAAGAGGCCGCTTGGCGCGTATCGGCCGTTCGAATTGAAGCCGTACCCCACAACAGGATTGCCATCACGGATTACGTCGGTGATTAGCGCTAAAACACTCACTGTCATCTGACTGAAGTCGATGTACGAATTTCGAATATTTGATTTGATGGGAACAACGATTTCGCGAATATCGACGATTTTCATTCGGCTACTTCGCTTTTTGCGCAGCGCATCGCGATTGAGAGTTAACCGCTGATCCGCCTAACGTCAAGCAAAGACGGTAGGAATAAACAACAATTAATGTCCGATTCAGATTAGAAACGAAAATTGGTCGAGCTCACACACGCAGTCAACTCACTGGCGTAAGGTCAACACAGTTTTCATTTTAAGTAAATGTCCGGGCCGGACAAACAGGTCGGCGCGTCCTTCGGTAGCGGATGAAGTTGCAGGAAGGCGGCTGCGGCATCGCGGGCACGTCGCGCGATTTGGCGGGAGCTCGGTCGCTTGGCGACGCCGAGCAGCAGGTTGATCATCAAAAGGCCCCAGAGCAGCCCAGCGAACTGCTCGGCAAGTTCGGCAGGGCGGCCTGTGAGCAATCCGGACGCCTGGGCCCGTGCCATGATTTCACGCAAGGCGGCGCGGCTTGCCGCGCGTCCTGTGGAGTCGAACACACGCGCCACTTCGGGGGCCTGAACCGCCTCGGCGATCGCCAGTCGGTATACCGCAATGACCGTGGGATCGCTTATCTCGCGGGCGAGCTTCGTCCCGAAAGAAGCCAGCACCTGCTCCAGGGTCTCCCGATCGCGCAGCACGGGCAGGTCAGCGGGCACCTCAAATCGCTTGGCGCGGTTGCTGATGCAGGCGATCAGCATTTCCTGTTTGTTGCCAACTAGCTCGTAAAGTTCTCGCTTCGAAACGCGCGCGCGTGTCGCGATCTCCAGCGTGCTGGCGGCTGCGAAGCCGCTCTTCATGAACGCCGCAAAGGCCGCCTGAAGGATGCGCTGTCGCACCGTAGTTTCGCCCCCGACTTGCTGGCGGCGTTTTGACATCGATGGAGAAGCCATCACCCTCTCCCTACCGACTCGGGTACCGTATAGTACCACTATCTTTATTCTCGGGCGTATAACCTTTTCTCTTACCGAGCGTCTAAACTAGCAGCGTGGTACCCAGTGGTACCAAACAAGATCCAAATTCGGTGAAGAATCAAAAGGAGCTAAACAATGAATATGCAAATGTCCTACCTGCTGATGGCGTTCGCGACGGTCCTGGCGCCCCTGGCGCAAGGTCAATCCACACCGCCGCAACCCAAGATCACCGGCGTGCTCGTGATCCTTTCACCAAAAGCGGGGGCTACTGTCGAGCAAATCATGAAAATCATGCCCGCCGAAATTCGTGCGACCGTTCCTCTGTATCTCGACGGCAAGATTCAGCAGTGGTTCACGCGAGGCGACGGCCGAGGCGTCATCTTCATACTGAACTGCAAGGACACAACGGAGGCTCGGACCCTCATCGAAAGCCTGCCTCTCTCGAAGGAAAACCTGGTGGACGAGCAGTTCTTTCCGGTCGGGCCACTCTTGCCGCTGGGCATTCTGTTGAGAGATAGCCAGTAAGTGAACTCAAGCCGATAGGAGGCCAAATGTTACCGGAAACCATCTTCAATCTGCATCTCATTCTAGGTTATGTCGCGTGGCTGCTTTGCTTCGCCGTGTACATCCTGCCCAGGCTCAAGTCGATGGACCTGGTCGCAGCGCAACGCGTCATCGCTACATTGCACAGCTTCCGCTTCTTCGGGCTAGTCTTTATTCTTCCAGGCGTCGTCGGCCCGAATCTGCCGGCCGCTGGCTTCGCCACGTTCGCCGCCTACTGGGACCTGGCAACCGGAGTCCTGGCCATGCTGGCGCTTCTCACGGTAAGGATACGTCCGCTCTTTTGGCTATTCGTGGTGGCCTTCAATCTCGTGGGAGTGATTGATCTCATCCTCGACTATTACCACGCCATCCAGGTTGGGCTACCTGCGATGGCGGGGCAATTGGGGGCCACGTACGCGATCCCGATCATCTACGTGCCCGTGCTGATGATCACGCACGTCGTCGCATTCTATTTGGTGCTGCGTCCTCAGCCCAAGGCGGTTGGAGCGCTCGCTAGCGATGCGGCGGCATCTTAGAGTCCCGCGTGTGCGTTCAGAAGCAGATGGTGGGTCCTATTGAACCCGCAGCGGTCGATTTGGAATCCTGGTCCACATGCGTCTGCATGTCATGCCGCCCAGCTCCGTTTGATGATAAAAACTGTCTTGTCGTCGATGCGATCTTGTTCTCCAATCTGTCGGAGACGATCATCTTCCTTTAGAGCGTGCTTGAGCAGCGCATTGCAGATGTCCTTTGCTGGTCGCTGGTAGTGCTCGCGCATGACTTCCTCGAGCCGCTGGCGAACTCCTCTGTCGCTGCCGTCATAAACTCCGTCTGTATAGAGAAAGAATATGTCGCCCGGACTCATCAGTGTTAGCTCGGATATATCGGAGGATTTCACTGGTCTCGTCCGGAAATCCAGGGACAAATATCTATTGCGATCCGGGTGATCTTCCGGGATCTGCACGCCGAGCGGAAGGAATTGCACCATCCGACTTCTGTCAATGTCCATAAACTTACGGTATTCGGCGGAAAAGACCAACGGGGGCGGATGTCCAAAATTCACGAATCGGAAGAACCCATAAGGGCGCAACTCACCGTAAAGCATAGTTGCGATCTCCTGAGCGTTCTCTTGCTCACTCCTGCCGAGCGCATTGCGGGCCGTGACCGACAGCGCCAGCCGCAGGTTGATCCTCTCAAATAACTCTGGCGTCGTTTTTCCTCGGTGATCGAGTTCTGAAAGCATGAGTGCATGAAAGGTGTCGTGGACCGTGGACGCGATTTTCGCTGAAATGATTCCATGCCCTTGGGCGTCGACCAGCAGAACTCCCGCAGTGCTGTACAACTCGCGCAGATCTTCGGCGACCCGTACCTGCTCCGAACTTCGTGCGGCTCGATATTCGACTGCGGTCTCAGGTTTATAGCCCGACCTTGATTTCAGCCATTCCACGTGATCGTCCACCGAATTGCGCGGCAGCGCTCCTACCGGCAAAGGCTCGAGATACTCCTGCGATCGCTTCAAGGCCCGCTGAATACGCGCATCAATATCGTAGCGTTGTTGAAAGTTTATGTACTCGAACAGATCGCCGCCGACCGTTCCAGCGGGAATCGAACTACCGTACATCTCGATGCCCTGCAGATGCGGGATCGCACCCTCCACGGGCATGAGTCGCTGGCGCAGATATTCATCAATGGTCGGCGGCGTGTAGGGTGTGCTCATAGCAAAATCTCAGGGCGAAGGAATCCCCCCGCATCCGTCGGGTTTGATTCCCTCCATTAGGATGCCCGCGGTGGTGAGTTGCTTTTAAGCTACCTCGCTCCTGAGTATTTTACACGTCAATCAGAGAACCATTTCTTGTCGGGTTGAGTTTTCGTTCCAGACGGCGCCGGAGCGAGCATGTCGCATGAAAAACCCGTGCTTTGACGCAGGCCACGGTTAAGCCGAGACGTTAGCGAGTATCAGCGCTTCATTGATGGCTGTACGAGTCATCCAGGTTGAAAACCTTTAAACGAAATACTGTGGCGAGGTCGCGTCGACGACATGGTGGGCTGACGGCACTGTTGAAGCGGTATCAGATGTTTACGTCGACCGGACCCATGAGCTTATGGAGCGGGCGATGGGAATCGAACTCACGTCCGAAGCTTGGGAAGCTTCTATACTGCCATTGTACGACGCCCGCACCTTTCTAGCTCATTGATTATACACGACTAAGGCGATCGCGTACATCGGTCACTATTTTCCTTATTTTCCAAAATTCGACAAAACCGAGATTTCTTGGAAAATGTTCCATCTACAATGATTGAGGGCAATTCAGTACGTCTATTATAATCAGCAACTTACAAAGATCCGCTGCAGCTTTGCTCGCCCGACCTCGCCGAAAACCGAAGCTCGCGGAGCTTCATTTTTCGGCGACTAAATCTGCGTTCGGTACCTCTATGTGATGTGATATGATGGAGCCATCATGATGGCAAAAACCCAGATCGCACTTGAAACTGAGATGCAGCGCCGTGCGCGCCAACGTGCCAATGATCTCGGCGTGTCTCTTGCCGAGTATTTTCGCCGTCTACTCGCACGCGAT
>DATBBY010000045.1:0-5580 GCA_036270765.1 Candidatus Acidiferrum sp. | reverse complement strand
GACGCTGTAGGGGAAGGTAGCCGCCCGATCAACCCAACGCCACGTTCAGATCTTCTGCAGCTTCCAACGCCCTCGCCGAAACAACACGATCCCCGCCGCTGCAATCGCCGCCTCCGCAATCACGATCGAATAATACGCGCCGTTCGCCTGCATGTGCCCCGGGATCGCCAGCGCGTAAGCCAGCGGAATTTCCAGCAGCCAGAACCCAAAGAAATTCACAATCGTGGGCGTAACCGTGTCACCGGCTCCGTTGAATGCCTGCAGCATCACCATGCCGTAGGCATACGCAATGTTTCCGTAGCTCAAAATCCGCAAGCACGAAACGGCCAGCGGAATTACCGTGGGATCGTTGGTAAATAACCGGATAATCGGCTCCGCAAAAATCCCGAAAAATACGCCTACCGTTCCCAGAAAAATCATGTTGTAAAATCCCGTTCGCCACACGGATGCGGCCGCGCGTTCCGGTTGTTTTGCGCCAAGATTTTGCCCCACCAGCGTTGCTGCTGCGTTGCTCAGTCCCCAACTGGGCAGAATTACGAAAATCACGATGCGGATTCCGATGGTGTAGCCCGCCAATGCCGCCGAGCCAAAAATACTGACGATACGCACCAGTCCGATCCAGCTCATGTCCGCAATCGCAAATTGCAGGATTCCGGTAAGCGATACGCGCACCAGCCGCCACAAAACTCCGAGATCCAGGCGAATCTGTTTCTGTAGAATCCGGATTCGCTCCGTGCCACGGAACAGCCGGTAAAACTGGAAAAGCACTCCGATGCTTCGGCCAAGAAATGTTGCAACCGCTGCCCCGGTGACGCCCAGCTTCGGGAAAAATCCCCAGCCAAAAATAAAACAAGGATCAAGTATCAGGTTCAGGACGTTCGACACCCACAGCAGGCGCATTGCCGTGGCTGCGTCTCCCGCTCCTCGAAAAATTGCATTGTTCAGAAACAGCATTACGATTGCTCCGCAACCTCCCAGCGCAATCCGCGCGTAACCCGAACCCACCGCAACGATTTCCGGCGAAGCTCCCATCAATTGCAACAAACGCGGAGCATAAATCCAGCACGGAATCCCGATAATCGCAGACGTCGCCAGCCCCACGACAATCGCTTGCATTCCCGCGACTGCCGCGCCTTCCGGGTCTTTCTCGCCGATGCGCCGTGCAACCATGGCTGTCGTCGAAAGGCTCAGCCCGAATCCCACCGCAAACACCAGGCTCAGCAAAGACTCCGTCAGCCCCACCGTCGCAACCGCGTTCGCGCCCAACCGCCCGACCCAAAACACATCGACGACGGCAAACAGCGACTCCAGCACCATTTCCAATACCATCGGAATGGCCAAAAGCAGGATGGCGCGGTTCAGATTCCCTGTCGTGTAATCCTGATGCGACCCGCGTAGCGATTCGCGGATCGATGTCCACAAGCCTGGCGGTTTTGCACTTGCAGTTGATTCCACTACGAGCATCACAATCCAACTTTTCTACGCGAAATGATGCGCCAGTCGCGCGGCTGCCAAAAAAATTAAATTAGGAGAAAAACAGAGGGTCGTTCGCTACAGCGATTGGTGGGAGACTGCGATGGTGGACATATCCATATCCGTTTCCTGTGTCCGGCCATTCCGAAGGGATCAGAATAGCCAGCTAAGAGTGTACTTAAACTTTCCGCGTACTGCCAGCATCTTATTTCCTGGCTACGGGGCACACACCATTTGGCTTTTATCCCGATCATTGTTTCCGTTTACATCTCATCCGACTTCGTCACCGCGAACGTGAAGAGTGCGCCTGCTGATTGTTTCCAGGGTACTCGCGAGGATTCCGTCACTGCCGCAACCACGACACAACCGGTTCCAGTTGCACCTAAATTGATTTTCGATTTTGGCCTTGAGAACATCGAATATCGGATTTGTGCGCCGAACATTGGAGTTGCGTGAACACCGTACCTGCGCGTTTTCTTTCTTCTCGACCCTTGCTCCACTCCTGGAAAGCGGCGCTTTCCGGCTTTCTGATTTTGTGTCTTTTCGGTGGCGACGCCCTTGGCCAGCAGGATCCGCAGATCGAATTGCAAGTGAAGGCCGTCAGCATTCTGGCGACGGTGCGCGATAAACGCGGACAAATCGTAAGTAATTTAATGAAACAGGATTTTGTCGTGGATGAGGATGGACGCCCACAGAATATTAATTATTTTGCGAAAGAAAGCGATGTGCCTCTTCGCCTCGGATTGCTCGTGGACACGAGTCTGAGCCAGGGCACTTCGCTCGAAGGCGAGCGAAGTGCAAGTTTTGCTTTTCTTGATCATTTGTTGCGCGCTGAAAAAGATTCTGCGTTCGTGATTCAGTTTGATCGCGAAGTGGAATTGCTTCGCGATTTCACCGCCGATCACGCCAAACTGCAATCCGCTTTGCGGCAACTGGAAAGCTCCGAATTCCATCCGAACCGGCGAAAAGAAGAAAGCAGTTTGGGGCGCGGCGCAACCACTTTGCTGTATGACGCAGTGTTTCTTGCCGCAGATGAATTAATGAGCAAGCAGCAAGGCCGCAAAGTTCTGATCGTGCTTTCCGACGGCGTGGATCGCGGCAGCAAAAAAACCGTCGATGAAGCGATCGAATCGGCGCAGCGAGCCGACACGGTGATTTATTCCGTGCTCTTTGCCGACGAAGATTTTGACGACCAAGGTAAACAACGCGGCGGCCCGTATGGTGCGCCCAAGCGGAAAGATTCTTCGCGCGAACGGCCCGACGGCAAATCAATTCTCGAGGAAATTTCCGAGAAAACCGGCGGGCGGCTTTTCCAGGTCTCTAAAAAAGAGCCCATCGAAAAAATTTACTCCGACATCGAAGAAGGGCTGCGCAATCAATACAGCCTGGGATACACACCCGATAAAGGCGCGGAACCCGGATACCACAAAATTCACGTCGCCACGAAGCAGAAAGACCTTAAAGTGCAGGCCCGCCAGGGTTATTACGGCGGGCAGTGAGTTTCGCCGGTTAAATCCACTTCACCCAATGCCGGCAGCGCTTCCTTGCCGAGTTAAGCTCAAAAACTTCCTCGCCTGCGACTCAAATCTTGCGCCTGGGCGAGAGTGGCGCAGCAGTGCTGCGCCCCTACAACACCGGAACAACAACTCGCCAGCCGGCTTCGCGCTGCGCAGCTAGCGGGCGGCGGAGACTGGGACTTCGCCAATTGCTGCTCCGGCTGGGGATTTGGTGTACACGCCGATGGCGGCGCCTACGCCTGCGCCGGGGGACATGCAGTGGCCCTGATCAATTAAAACTTTTTCCATGGCGGCGAGCAATTGCAGCACGAACGGCTTCTGGCTGCAGTAGCCCATCAGGCCGAGCCGCCAGATTTGTCCTTTGAGCGCGCCGATGCCGCCGGCGATTTCGATGTTGAATTCATCGAGCAGTTGGCCGCGCAGTTTTGCGTCATCGATTCCAGCGGGAATCATTACGGCGGTCACTGTAACCAAGCGGTCCGCTGGTTTCTCGACCAGAAGTTTCAGGCCCATGGCTTCCACACCGGCGACGAGCGCAAGTTGATTCAGCTTGTGACGCTTCCAGCGATTTTCCAGACCTTCTTCAACCACGATACGCATCGCTTCGCGCAGAGCATAAATCAGAGAGATTGGTGGGGTGTGATGGTACAGCCGATCTTTGCCCCAATAATTCATCGCGGTGGAAAGATCGAAATACCAGCTCTGCACTTTGCTTTTGCGATTGCGAAAAATTTCTTCCGCGTGCGGGCTCACGGTAATCGGAGACATGCCCGGAGGAGCGCTAATGGCTTTTTGCGAGCCGCTGAAACAAATGTCTATGTGCTGTTTGTCGACGTCCAGCGGTTCCGCGCAAAGCGATGCGACGGTATCGACAACGAGCAACGCGCCGCATTCATCGGCCACCTTGCGGATTGGATCGATTTGCGTCACGACGCCCGAAGAAGTTTCGCCGTGCGCGAAGCCGATCATTTTAATGTTGCGGCCCTTGGCGACCTTGCGCACTTCCTCGGCATCGATGGGTTTGCCGTAGGGCGCTTCTACCAAATGAAGTTTTGCGGGCGTGTGCTGCGCGATCACATGCATGCGCTGCGAGAATAATCCGTTGACGCAGCAGATGGCCTCGTCGCCGGGTTCCAGCGAATTCAAGACCGAGGCTTCGATCCCTCCCGAGCCGGACGCGGATAGCGGAAACGTGACACGATTTTCGGTCTGGAAAATTTGGCGCATCAGGACTTGCGTATCTTCCATGCAGCCGCGAAACCAGGGATCGAGATGGCCGACGATGGGACAGGCCAAGGCGCGATAAACGCGCGGGTCGATCGAGCACGGCCCCGGCGTCATCAGCAGCCGCATGGGAGGATTGAGTTCGCCAATTGGGTTGGTCATGGAAGGCTCCTAACGGATAGGCAACGGCCGCCAGTGGCGACCTGAAACAGAATACTACACGGACATGCCGGGAAACGGCGCGGATACGGTCTCCCGCGGCTGAGACGAAGGGTCAAATTGGATGTATGGTGCGCTGGCGGAGGCGAGGCTAAGCGGGTAGCTGTCCTTCGTTCAGGATATGAGGTGGAACTTTGCGAAGTTCCCAAACGATGCCGAACCACGAGAGCATTTTCAAAACGTAGTAGGTGAAATCGACTTCCCACCAGTAAAAGCCTTGGCGCGCGGAAGCCATATAGTGGTGATGATTGTTGTGCCAGCCTTCGCCGAGTGTGAGGATGGCGAGCAGCCAGTTGTTGCGGCTGGTATCGCTGGTGTCGTAGCGACGGCGTCCGAAAAGATGCGAAAGCGAATTGATGGTGAAGGTGTCGTGCCAGAGGATCACGGTGCTGAGGCAGAAGCCCCACGCGAACAGTCCCCAACCGCCGATGAGATACAGGGTTACGCCGAGAATAGCGGGCGGCACCAGAAAATATTTGTTCAGCCAGCGCAGCTCGGGAAACTTGGCGAAGTCGCCGATGTAATCGATGCGCGTGCCATTGTATCTGTCGGAAAGAATCCAGCCGATGTGCGCCCAGAAAAATCCGAAAAGCGTTGGCGAGTGCAGATCTTCTTCCTGATCGGAGAAGCGATGATGATGCCGGTGATGAGCGGCCCACCAGAGCACGCCTTTTTGCGTGGAAGAAGTGGCCATAACGGCGATGACGAATTGAAACCAGCGGCTGGTCTTGAAAGAACGGTGCGAAAAATAGCGGTGATATCCCGCAGTAACGAAAAACATGCGCACGAGAAAGACGGCCAGGCAGGTAATCAGATAAGACCAGCGGAAATGCACGAAAAATATCGACAGAGCCGCGAGATGAACGATGGCAAACGGAACGCACGAGAGAATTTGAAGACGAGCCCCGTTGGGCAGGGGTATAGATAGAGAATTTGCAACCGATGCCATGCAGCTCAGCTCCTACGCGTGGGCACCACGCCTGACAAAGTATGTTTGCGCGCGAGAGTCGAGCGAAGCTCAGCGCTGCGGAACACTGAGTATTCAGTTTACGGAGGGAGGAGGTGGTGGTCAATAGAACGTGGGATGGCGATGTGCCGTTGGGTAAGAGTGCGAAGCGACGCGTGGTCGTTCCAATTTGGGTCACTG
>DATBBY010000044.1:0-1707 GCA_036270765.1 Candidatus Acidiferrum sp. | reverse complement strand
GTGGCTACCACGGCGAGCGGGATCCGAAGATCTTCAAACTGGCGCGAATCAAAAACACGTTCAATCAGACCGGCAAGGCGACTGTTGCTGGCCAACCCAAGACGGGAGACACGCCAGCGCGCGATATCGCGGAAGCGCAGAGTGCGGCACGTTTCAATGATGCGAGACAGGGGCGCGCCGCTGGCGTAGGCTGCGCCGAGGATGCTGCCCACGCTGGTTCCCGAAATGTGAGAGATGGGAATTTCGTGCTGCTCGAAGACTTGCAAAACACCCAGATGGGCAAAACCCCGAGCAAATCCTCCACCGAGAGCGAGGCCGATGCCTGGCCGGGCGGCCGGGGTCGCTGGACTTTCGTCCAGTGCCTTCTGCGCGAGATGGATGCGCTTCGACATCGGCAAAGGATGACAGCGGCGCGGTGTTTCGCGTATGGGCCGGCGGTCCTTGAAAAGCAGTACGACCGTACTTCCACGGAAACCGCGCGAGATTCTGCGGCAACAAGGTGAAACAGTACCTTCTTACTAGTCCTGTGCCCTCTCTGTACCATTGTGAGCCGCGTTGCGGCGCGCGATTCTCTTACCCGTCACGCTGAAGTTCTGCGGGGGTCGGGAATGGAAAGCGCGTTCAAGTCCTGGGTTGGACAGCCGGTGATCCTGCAAGTGGCCCTGGGCGACATCAAAGTGCCGCTCCGCGGGAAGTTGCTGAAGGATGGCGACGATACGGTGCGGATGCGCATCGGCGACGGCTGGGATGTAGACATCTATAAGGCGATGATCGTGGCGGTGGAACAAGACGCCATGGCGATCTTGCCAGCTTGAGGGGTGCAGACATGAAATCCCAAGAACTCAAGTACGTAACCCGGCGGCGTGCAGCGGTTTTGCTGGGACTTTCGGAACAGGAATTGAGCCGCCTCTCGAGTGAATCAGGTTTTGGCCACAAGGAAGTGGCAGGCGAAGAGGAAGAAACGTATTTCACGTACGAGGAATTGCGGCAGATTTGCATGCTGGCTGTGCACCAGGTGAACTAGACCAGGACGGCGAGGTTAGCCCGCCGCCACCTAGAACAAGTTTCCTCCGGCCCCCCTCTGTAGTACCCCCACCCCGGGTCGCTCCCCCCAGCGACTCGGGGTTTTTCTTTGTCCGGGTGGGAGAAAGCGTTCCGATTCAGAGTGTTAGGGGCGGAGCTCAAGTAACACTTTCACTTCTACGCTCATCCCTACCCCCATACCCCCGGGCAGTTTGTATCAATATGAAAATAAACGGCTTGCAAACTGGGCATTTGCAACCCTCTAATTTCTCAATAACATACACTGTGGTGGTGTGCGCACCAAGAGTGCTTATGCAAGGACGGTGGAAAAAAAGAAAAGCGGCAGCCGGGCTGCCGCACTCCAAAAAACTCGCAATTCTTCCTAGAACTGATTGTAGCTGGCAGGTGAAGTTTGTCCAGAAAAAACTGAAAGAAAATTGAGAAGATTTTGGAGGGACGCGGAATAGTCGAAATAGTCTTTGACAGAAGGTGTTGGTAGAAAGAAACTTACGGGCCGGAATGGATGGAGGGTTTATGGCGAGGTGGCGCGTGAGCATGGGCTGGAAATTGGCACTGGTGGTCGTGGTCGCCTTGTTGATGTGTATTGGCGCGAACACGCAGAGGCTAGCCTTCGCGCAAGATAAGACGTACGACGTTGTGATCACGAATGGGCGAGTGATGGAC
>DATBBY010000043.1:0-45758 GCA_036270765.1 Candidatus Acidiferrum sp. | reverse complement strand
TCAACCTTACACAAACAAGACCCCCCGCCAACCGCCTTGTCCACTAGCCCCATCTCGACACGCAGGTTACAATCGTCGCGTGCCTTCGGTTTCCCAATCCATTCGCGTCAAGGTCCTGTTTTTTGGGCGCCTGAAAGAAATCTTCGGGCGCACCCAGGAGTCCATAGATCTTGCGGTCGAATCCAATATCGAATCCCTTTTCGCCCAATACGCCAGCCGTTACCCCGAACTTCAGCAGTTTCGCTCTTCTCTGGTCGCCTCCTGCAATCAGGAGTTCACCCCGTGGAACACCATTCTTCACGCTGGGGACGAAGTTGCCTTTTTGCCGCCCGTAAGCGGTGGCTGAAGTATACCCATGGCCACGCCCTCCGCTGATATCACTGCGCTAGTTCACGAACCCATAGACCCGGTCACTCTGGCAACCTATGTTCGCGGCAATGAAGATGGCGCCATGGTTATCTTTGACGGATTTGTCCGCGACCATTCTAAAAACCGCCGCACCCTGTACCTCGAGTACGAAGCATACGAGCCCATGGCTCTGGCCAAAATTCAGGAGATCGCCGCCCACCTCCACAATCACTTTCCCATCCATCGCGTCGCCATGGTTCACCGCCTCGGCCGGCTCGAGATCGGCGAAACCAGCGTGTACATCGCAGTAAGCGCACCGCACCGCGCCGCCGCATTCGACGCCTGCCGCTATGCCATCGACACACTCAAACGCACCGTGCCGATCTGGAAAAAAGAATACTTCGAAGACGGTTCCGTTTGGGCCGATGGAGAATTGCCGCCCGTCTCTTCGGCGACATCCGCGGCGAAACCTGCATCTTAATTCCAGAATGTGGACCCGCCGCTTTAACGCAAAACAACTTGCTGTCCTGGCCACCGTGGCGCTATCTCTGGCCGCCAGTGCGGCTTCCCAGGACAGTTCCGACCGCCCTCCCTGGGCACGAAAACCTAAATCCAAAACCACCACGCCAAGCTCCACCAGTTCCACGACTTCCACACCGGAGAACACCAGCCCGCCTGAGCCCGTCAATAAGGACAACCGCGATAGCAATTCCAACGATGAGCCTCCGCAACAAGGCCGCATTCGCGTCAACGTTAATCTCGTTAACGTGCTCGTCAGCGTCCTCGATGACAACAACCGCCCCGCTCCAGACCTGCCCGTCGAGGCTTTTCAGATATTTGAAGAAGGCGTGCAACAGAAAATCGAAGTCTTCGAATCCGAGACCAAGCTGCCCTTGGACATCGCCTTGATGATTGACGCCAGCCTCAGCGCTCACAAGGAAATTTCCTTCGAACAGCAGGCCGCTGCACACTTTATCGCTCAAGTGTTGCGCGCCGAAGACCACCTCTCGGTCTTTGCCTTTGATGAAAACGTCAGGCAGATCGCGGGCTTTTCCGATAACGTCAAGGCGCTGCAAAGCGCGGTACAAAAAATCCCTGACGGCTCCGGCACTTCGATCTACGACGCTCTGGTGCTCGGCTCCAAGGCCCTGGAACATCGCAAGGAAGACCGCCGTCGCGTCATTATTATGGTCACCGATGGCGGCGAAACTACCAGCCAGTGGGATTTCGAGGCCGCCCGTAAAGCCGCCGTGCGCGCCAATACTTTGCTCTATAGCATCATCGTGCGCCCGGTGAAGAACGAAAGCGGGCGCAACACGGCTGGCGAGCACGCCATCGAAACCATCACCGACACTACCGGCGGCGCCATTTTCTTTCCCGATACCCCCCAAGATCTCGACATTATTTTCGATCGCATCGATCGCGAGCTGCGTACTCAATACCGTCTGGGCTACTACCCCAATCCACCCGGCCCCGTCAACACCTACCGAAGCATCCAAGTCAAAGTGCTGGACACTTACAAGGTGCGCCACCGAAAAACCTATCTTACTGGCCCGAGGTGAGGGTTGGCAGAGAAGCTGGTAAGGCACCGGCTGGTAAGACAGCGCCTGATAGACTGAGCAAGGTTGAATTCTTGATGCCTGAAAATTATCTGCAAGCTGCAATCGACATCGCCCGCGAAGCAGGCCGAATCCTTCGCGAAGAATTTGCGCGCCCCGCGAAAATTTCCTATAAGGGCGACGAAGTCGACTTGGTCACCCAAGCCGACAAGCGCTCCGAAGCTGCCATCGTCGCGCGCATCACAAAATCATTCCCCGACCACGCCATTGCCGCCGAAGAAGGCGGAGGGCACGAATCGCGGGCCACTTCCGGCTACCGTTGGCATGTCGATCCACTGGATGGCACCACCAATTTCGCGCACGGCTATCCCTGCTTTTGCGTTTCACTCGCTCTCGCGCAACATGACTCGCTCCTGGCCGCGGTCGTCTACAATCCCATCTCCGAGGAACTTTTCGCCGCGGCGCGCGGCCAAGGCGCCACCCTCAACGACAATAAAATCCACGCCTCGAAAATCCCCACGCTCTCCACCAGTCTGCTCTGTACCGGTTTCCCCACTCACAAACGCACCGCCAGCCCCAATCTCAGGTACTACGGCGATTTCACCATGCGGTCGCACGGCGTGCGCCGAGACGGTTCCGCGGCGCTTGATCTAGCCTGCGTCGCCGCCGGCCGCTTCGAAGGTTTTTGGGAATTTGGACTGAAGCCTTGGGATACCGCGGCGGGTGTTTTGTTGATCGAAGAAGCCGGAGGCAAAGTCACCGACTTTTCTGGCCAGCCCTATCGCCTCGGTGGGCCGGTCATCTTGGCAACGAACGGTCTTATCCACGACGAAATGAGCGCGGTGGCGGAGAAACTCGCCACCCGCCCGCCATTAGAACTTCAACGCACTGAATAACTCACTATTCCCTCTCGTCGTCTGAAATTCAAAACACCGACGAAAGTCTAGGCCGCAATGCGTGCAACTCCGCCGGGCGTCAGCCAGCCTCCTCCGTATAAAAGTCCGGGGCCAAGTGATGCGAGAAAAATCGGCTTGCGCGCCGACGCCGGCATTTTCCCAGCAGTCTCAAGCGCAACATGAAGCGCAACGCCGCAGGTAGAAGATCCCAGATTCCCAGACTTGCGCGCTACCTCCGGAAAAACCGCAGGCGGCACGCCGCATTGCTTGGCCAACAGCGTCACCAGCCGCGGATTAGGCTGGTGTGTCGCGAATGCCCCCACCTCCAGCCGACGAATGCCGCTCACCTTTTCAACCTCTGTCAGCGTCCGTTCCATCCGCGTTATGGCTGCCCGCGATAACGCCTCCCCATCGAATCGCACCGCCAGCCCTCCATTCTCAACGCCGGCCACGCAAATTGCTTCCGCGTATTGATTGGCGCATCCAAAGAAGAGTTTCCCCAAAACGTAGCTGGCGGATTTTTTAGTCTCGTAATCATTCCTCAGAATAAATGCGCTCGCTCCATCGCCAAACAAACCGCCGAATTCTCCCGCGACCCGTCCGGGAACCAATGTGCGGCTATGAACATCTGCCGTAACCACTGCAACGTTTCGCGCCCGGCCACTGTCCAGAAAAGATTGCCCCACCGCCAGTGCGTTCAGCAGTCCCAGGCAAGCGCCACCAGCATCCAATACCCCGCATTTTTCGCGAGCGGTTGCTTGTTTATGTAGCTGCGCCGCCAGCGAAGGATACGCCACGTGCGTCTCGCTGCTTGCGATGATCCAGTCAATTTCCTTGGCCGGGCATCCCGCAACATCCAGCGCCCGCTGCAGTGCTTGCGCGCCGAGAGTCAGTTCCGTTTCGTCCTCGGCGGCATACGACACAGACTCAATACCCGCGCGGCTTCGCAATTTCCCAATGCTCATCCCAAATGCTCTGTCCACTTCTTCCGATAGCACCCGCCGCGCCCCTAATGCCGCCGCCCAGCCCGTAATCGCCACACCTTGACACACGTTCCCTGCCGACGTTTTATCCGCGGACAAATTTGAATCAGGACTCATGACGCAACCACGCGCTGCTGCCGCTTTCCACGTCCCTTACTGGAGACCAGATGCCGCACCTCCACATCCTCATTCGCCGCGCTCCAGTGCTTCGCCAATACCTCTGCGACTAATCGGCGGTGACACTTCTCGGGCCCCGGTTCGGTGCAAAGCAATGCGACATTAGTGGGCCAACTGGAAGTATCGAGACGCTTCGGCACACCACGCTGCTTCAATAAAACTAAAAAGCCCTTCTCGTAAGCAGCCCAGTCCCTACCTTTCTGGTAAGACTTTCGTAGCTCTGGCGTTGGTGCCAGCAACGGTTCGTGCTGGTACCCCATGTTCCCGATTTGTCGTAGGAAAAATTCTAGGTCGGGATGTTTCGCGAACGCCGAAAGCTGCCCGATGCGGTTCTGCCGTACATCGATGACGCTTTGCACCCCTGCGCCGCGAAGCAAGTCAAAAAACTCCTCCGCAGTCTTCCCCGTAAAGCCGATGGTGCATAGCAGGCGACGCATAATCCCCAACGGGTTCGGGCGTAATCCCCGAAAGTTCAAATAATAGCAAACGGCCACGCCCTCTAATTGTTGCTGTTTAGTTGCCGCTTGTCTCCTCGCTGCAATAGCCGCCGTGCTCTTCGTGCTAACGTAAAAGCTAAGTCGAAATTAGCTACGGAGAAAAATCAATCGCCCAGCTGGACGATTTGGCTTTCTGAAGCCTATTTGGCAACCCGACGGCTTCGAGAAAGCTCGAAACTTATCTATCGTCAACGATGAAGATGCGCCCACCACTCCATTTCGTGATCTTCGTTGCTCCTGCCATTTTTTGCCTCGCCGCGTGGCCCCTTCACGCGCAACGCGTCCGCGGTGAAGTCCGTATCGAAGTGCACGATTCAGCCGGCGCAACCATTGCCGCCGATGCCGAGCTGCTCAGCGAAGCAAATCAACTGCACCGCTCCTTCAAAATCGCCCAGGACGGCCGCTACACCGCCCAGGATCTCCCCTTCGGCCTCTATCGTCTCAACATCAACGCCGAAGGCTTCGCTCCCTGGACTAAACTTGTCGACATTCGCTCTGAAGTTCCTCTCCGCATCCCCATCATTCTCGGTGTTGCTCCGGTGGCCACTCAAATTCAAGTCACCGACTCCGCCACCCTCGTCGATCCCAGCCGCACCGGCACCATTTATTCTGTCGGCAGACAAACCATCGATCAACAAATGCCCGCCCAGCCCGGCCGCAGTCTCAGCGATCTCGTCAATCAACAACCTGGCTGGTTATATGAAGCAAACGGTGTTCTTCACCCGCGCGGCTCGGAATACGATGTGCAATATATTTTCGATGGATTGCCGCTCACCCAGAATCGCTCTCCCGCCTTTGCGCCGGAGTTCGACGCCGACGACGTGGAGTCCATGCGCGTGCTCACCGCCACATTTCCCGCGGAATATGGCCGCAAACTTGGCGGCGTGGTCGAAGTTACCACCGTGAAAGATGTGCCCGACGGCCTCCACGGGCAACTCGACATAAATGGCGGAAGTTTTTCCAGCATCAGCAGTTCTGCCGCAGTTTCCTACGCGTTTGGAGAAAATCGTTTTGCGATCACTGGTAACGGTTTTCACACGGATCGCTATCTCGATCCCCCCGTACTCGAAAACTTCACCAACCGCGGAAACGCCGATGGCTTCTCAACTTCCTATGAGCGGGATTTTTCCGGCAGTGATCGCCTGCGCTTCACCATCATTCACAATGCGGTGCGATTCCTGGTGCCCAACGAGTTGGTGCAGCAGCAGGCCGGGCAGCGCCAGGACATCACCATTCAGGAAACCAGCGGCCAGGTCTTTTTCCAGCACACCATTTCTCCCAATTTGTTTCTCAGCTTGTCGGGTAGCGTGCGCGATGCCAGCGCCGATCTCTCTTCGAATCCGTTATCCACCCCAGTCATCATTTCGCAATCGCGGGGCTACCGTGAGGGATACGCCCGTGCCGATTTATCCGGCCATAAGGGTCATCACAACTGGAAAACAGGCGTCGACAGTTTTTTTACTCCCGCGCACGAAGCGCTCGCCTACACCATTACCGACCCCTCGCAATTCGACCCCGATACCCAGCAGCAATTTCAATTCGCCGATCACAAGTGGGATATCGAACCCTCCGCATACGTGCAGGACGAAGTGCATCTTGGTAACTGGAACATCTCCGCGGGCTTGCGCTTCGATCATTACGCATTTGTCGTGCACGAATCTGCTTGGAGCCCGCGCCTCGGCGTTTCCCGTTACGTACCCTCATTAAATTTGTTGCTGCACGCCTCCTACGATCGCGTTTTTCAAACTCCCGCAATGGAAAATTTGTTGCTCGCCAGCTCTGCTCAGTTGAACTCCGTTGATCCCGTCGTGTTACGGCTGCCGGTGCGTCCGGCTCGGGGAAATTACTACGAGGTCGGCGCAACAAAATCTGTAGCCAGTAAACTTCGCATCGAAGCAAATGTCTTCCGGCGTGATTTTCACAATTATCCCGACGATGACACTTTGTTGGATACTGGCGTCAGCTTTCCGATCGCCTTTTCTCACGCACGCATTTTCGGGGAAGAATTGCGCCTGGAAGTTCCCGAATGGTGGCGGTTCTCCGGCTACCTTAGCTATTCGAATCAATCCGGAATCGGCAACGGCCCCATCACCGGCGGCCTATTTTTAGGCAGTGACGCCGCTGGAGTGCTTACCAATACAAGTCCGTTTGCGGTCTCCCAGGACCAGCGCAACACCGCGCGAGCGCGCATCAGGTTTCAAGCCGAGCGGCGAGTGTGGGTGGCCACCAGCGCCCAGTACGGAAGTGGTCTTCCTGCTGATCTAAGCTCGACTCAGGACCAAGGTTTTCTCCTCTCCCAATACGGCTCGGCAATCCTTGATCGCGTCAATTTTGACCGCGAACGAACGCGCCCGACTTTCTCGCTAGACGTTGCCGCCGGAGTGCAGCTTTACCGCAAAGAACTGCGCAGTGTCGCTTTGCAGATCCAGGTTTTGAACGTCACAGACCGTGTCAATGTCATCAATTTCGCAAGCTTGTTTTCGGGCACCGCCGTCTCCATCCCACGAAGCGTTTTAGCTGGACTAAAGCTAAGCTTCTGAGCAAAAGGCCAATCCTCTCTTTTTCTGAATTTCTTTTCTGTTAAGTAATTGAAAATAATAGGCTTGTCTTCAACCCATGGAACTCAGTGATTGACAACCCCGCCGAACCGCACTAAACTTCATTTGCGACTGAATCGGTCTGATATGGGGGTTTTGCCAAGCGACCTAATTAGTCTTATATGTTATAGCTTTCAGGTCGCTTTCATCATCATACGTTCAAGTTGCCTAAATATGTTCAAGTTGTCTAAAAAAGCGGATTACGGTTTGATCGCGGTCAAGCATTTGGCCATGCACCGCGATCAGCACGCCTGCAGCGCCACTGAGATCGCCGAGGAATACGGCATCTCCACAATGCTCATGGCTAAGGTCCTTCAGAAGCTCGCTCGCCAACGCATCGTCTCCGCTAAACATGGCGCCAGCGGTGGCTATCTGCTGGCCAAAGAGCCTTCGCAAATAACGGCGCTGGACGTGATTTCAGCTATCGACGGCCCGGTATTGATTACTTCCTGCGTCACGAATCACGGAAATTGCGGCGCCGCCGACAAGTGTTCCGTTCGCGAGCCTTTGCGCCGCGTCAATGAAAGTATTTTAAGCGTGCTTAGCACCGTTACGATTTCTCACATGAGTGAAGAGCAGTACGAACCGGTGCTGGTGGAATTGCAAACTTAGGAGAGCAGAACTATGGCTGTGAATTTACCGATTTACATGGACAATCACGCGACTACCCCGGTCGATCCTCGTGTACTCGACGCGATGCTGCCCTACTTCACTCAGAAATTCGGCAACGCCGCTAGCCGCAACCACGCCTTCGGCTGGGCCGGCGAAGAAGCGGTGGAAAATGCGCGCCAGCAGATTGCTTCGCTCATCAACGCCACACCCAAAGAGATCATTTTCACCAGCGGCGCGACCGAATCCGACAACTTGATGATCAAGGGCATCGCGGAAATGTACCGCGAAAAGGGCAATCACATCATCACTCAGTCCATTGAGCACAAGGCTGTACTAGACACCTGTAAGCGCCTCGAGAAATACGGCTACGAAGTCACCTATTTGCCGGTTGGAAAAGATGGCCGCGTCGATCCCGAAGACGTCCGCAAAGCGATCACGCCAAAAACAATTCTGATCACCATCATGTACGCCAACAACGAAATTGGCATCATCAACCCCATCGCGGAAATCGGTAAGATCGCCAAGGAACATGGCATTTTCTTCGCAGTCGACGGCGTGCAAGCTGTCGGAAAAATTCCCGTAGACGTGCAGAAGGACAACATCGATCTTCTGGCCATCACCGGCCACAAGATTTACGGACCAAAGGGTGTAGGCGCGCTGTACGTCCGCCGTCGCAACCCGCGCGTTCAGCTTTCTGCCATCGCTGATGGCGGCGGCCACGAACGCGGCATGCGTTCCGGCACACTAAACGTCCCGGGCATTGTCGGCCTCGGCAAAGCTTGCGAAATTTGTCAGCAGGAAATGGCCCAGGAGTCCGTGCGCATGCGCGGCTTACGCGACCGCCTGAAAGCTGGTTTGGAAGCCAAGCTCGACGAAGTCTTCGTCAATGGCTCCATGGAGCACCGCCTGCCCAACAATCTCAATATGAGCTTTGCCTATGTCGAAGGCGAATCTTTGCTCATGGGCATCAACGATATAGCCGTTTCGAGCGGTTCCGCCTGTACTTCGGCAACCCTCGAGCCCAGCTATGTACTCAAAGCATTAGGGGTCGGCGAAGACCTAGCCCATACGTCGATCCGCTTTGGCCTCGGCCGTTTTAATACGCAGGAGGAAGTCGACTACGTCATCGACAAGATGGTGCAGGTAGTCACGAAATTGCGCGAACTCTCCCCACTGTATGAAATGGCTAAGGAAGGTATCGACATCTCAAAAATGAATTGGCAAACAGCCTAAAGCTGAAAGGGTCAACAATGGCGAACGAAGGAACAATTAGAATTCATCGGTCAATCGGCGGAACAGGCGCGGCCTTCCGCGTAACTTTTGTGCCTTATGGCGGCGAAGGGGAAGATGCTGCTGCCGCGGGCGAACGCTCGTTCCATGAGCTGCAGCAGGTTCGCGCCTTCTTGAAATTGCTGGGCGTCGGCGCGGAATTTATCAAGGATGCGCTGCGACAGCTTACCGCGGGGCGCTCGGCATCTGTGCCGAACGTGTCGCTTTCGGACAAAGCGGTGAAGAGCGCCGGCTTCGGAAATCTAGTTAATCTGGCAAGGAGCAATGGCTAATGGCTTATAGCGATAAGGTAGTCGAACACTACAACAATCCTCGCAACGTGGGCAGCTTGCCGAAGGAAGACCCCAACGTGGGTACTGGCCTGGTAGGCGCGCCCGAGTGCGGCGATGTCATGAAGCTTCAGATGAAAATCAACCCGAACACGCAGGTCATTGAAGAAGCCAAGTTCAAGACCTTCGGCTGCGGTTCGGCAATCGCCAGCTCTTCCTTAGCCACCGAGTGGGTTAAGGGCAAGACCGTCGAAGAAGCGCTTTCGATCAAGAACACGGACATCGTGCGTGAGCTAGCCCTCCCGCCGGTGAAGATTCATTGCTCCGTGCTCGCGGAAGACGCTATCAAGGCGGCTATCGGCGATTGGAAGAAGAAGCATGGCATCGAAGTCGCAGCCGTAGCAAAAGTCGCCCACTAAGCATTAAGAGGGTAAGTCTACTCGAGGCTCCGGGTGGCCTACCCTTTGCGGTTTTTGCAAAGGGTGGGTGCCGAGGCAGAGCTGCTACACGCGATGTTCTCGACGCCCGTGTTCGCGACCGTACCTTGCAAGCTCGCCGGCAGTAATAGTTGTAATCGCTGAAAGGTATCTGTTATGGCAACAGAACTAGCTACGCCCACAATCGCGAAAATCACGCTCACCGAGCGGGCCGCGCGTAAAATTCGCGCGCTCCTTGAGAACGACGGAGTCTCGACGGAACTGGGGGGCTTGCGCGTAGGCGTGCAAGGTGGCGGCTGTTCCGGCTTGTCCTACGCTATGCGACTCGATACCCAGGCCCGCGATCGCGACAAGGTCTTTGAAGAGCACGGCGCGCGCCTGTTCGTCGATCCCAAGAGTTTTCTGTATCTGAACGGCACCACACTCGAATACGAAGAAACTCTCATGCGCCAGGGCTTTGTTTTTCAGAATCCCAACGCCGCGCGAAATTGCGGTTGCGGCAGCTCCTTTACCGCCTGAGCGGCCGTTCATTTCCGAAGATCAATGAAACAGCTTGGCCGCTCCCATTCGCCGCTAATAGAAACGCGGAGGGTGCCCCACCCTTGCCTTTTAATGGTGGGGATTTTCGGACCCGGTCTTTTCGGCGGGTGCCCCAGGTGCCGAATTTGCACCTGGGGGTTTTGACTTGAAACGGTTTCTACAAAGATGAACGCACCCAAATCAGCCACCGTTTCCGCCACTACCTGCTGGAGTTGCAACACCCCAACAAACGCCGCAGCATTCTGCCCCCAGTGCGGAAAAATCCAGTCCCTCCCCGCCAACGCCGATTACTTCACTTATTTCGGACTCCCTCGCAAGCTCTGGATGGGCATGGACGCCCTCGAACAGAAATTCCTGCAGCTTAGCTGGAAGCTCCACCCCGACAATTTCGTAAATACCGACGAACGCGAACGGGAAATGTCCCTTCAACGCAGCTCCCGGCTAAACGACGCCTACCGGGTCCTGCGCGATCCCGTCGCCCGCGTCGAATACCTGTTGGAACTGGAAGGCATACGCAAGGAAGGCCAGCACAAGCAACAGGCGCCTCCCGAGTTGTTAGAAGAAGCTTTCGAGCTAAACGAATCGCTCGACGAATTGCGCGAAGCGAAGTCGGCCGGTGCAAATCTCGATGCGCTAACCATCAAACTCCGCGTCGCCGAAAAGAATTTCGGCGAAAAACTTCACGATGTGGACGCCGAAATGAAGACCGCCGCGCAGCAGTGGGACGCCGCTCTCGACGCCAACGCCAGCGAGCCTGATCGCGAAGCCATCTTGCAGCGCCTGAATGAATTGCTGAACCGCCGCTCCTACATTCGCAACCTGGTCGCCGGCGTGGAAAAAGAATTACAGGGAGCAGCCTGTTAATGGGACGCATTGTCGGCATCGATCTGGGAACCACCAACAGCCTCGTCGCGTACATCGACGCGCAGACCGCCCAGCCCAAGTGTATTGCCGGGCCCTACGGCTCAACGCTGTGCCCGTCCGTCGTTAGCCTCGATCCCGACGGCAGCGTCATCGTTGGCGAAGCCGCGCGCCGCCGCCTGCTCACCCAGCCCGAGCGCACCATTTATTCCGTGAAGCGCCTGATGGGTCGCGGCCCCGCCGATGTGCAAAGCGAGCTGCAGCTTTTTCCGTTTCGCATCGATCCCAACAGCAAAAACGTCATTCGCGTCATGCTCGGCGACAAAATGTTTACCCCGCCGGAAATTTCTGCCTTCATACTCCGCGAATTGCGAAACTGGGCCGAATCGCTCCTCGGCGAAACAATCGATCGCGCGGTCATCACCGTTCCCGCCTACTTCAACGACGCCCAGCGTCAAGCCACCAAAGATGCCGGCCGCATCGCCGGCCTCGAAGTTTTGCGCCTGGTCAATGAGCCCACCGCCGCGGCCCTCGCCTACGGCCTGCACGAAAAGCAGCGCGGCCACGTAGCCGTTTACGATCTTGGTGGGGGCACCTTCGACATCTCCATCCTGAAACTTATCTCCACCAGCGAAGGCGACATCTATCAAGTCCTCTCCACCAACGGCGACACCCATCTCGGCGGCGACGACATCGACAATTTGCTACAAGCCTTCGTGCACAAGCGCATCCTCGAAACCGAGGATCTCGATTTCTCGCCACACGGCGAGCTTGCGCAGGATTTGCGTAAATCACTCATCGCCCTGAAGCACGAACTCTCGGAGAAAGAATCCGTCACTCTGCGTTTCGCTTTGCCCAACGGTAAAACTTTTGTACACAATTTGTCGCGCGCCGATTTCGAGGCCCTGATTAAGAACGTCGTCGCCCGCTCCATAGGCCCGGTAAAACAAGCCCTAACCGACGCGCACGTCGCGCCAGGAGCCATCGAAGAAGTCGTCCTCGTAGGCGGCACCACCCGCACACCTTTAATCCGCCGCACCGTCCAGGAATTCTTCGGTCGCAAGCCCCACATCGAACTTAACCCCGACGAAGTCGTCGCTCTCGGCGCAGCTGTGCAAGCCAACATTCTCGAGCGCGGCGTCAGCAACATGCTCCTTCTCGACGTCACCCCGCTCTCTCTCGGCATTGAAACCTACGGCGGAGCCGTCTCCAAGATTATTCCGCGGAACTCCACCATTCCCGCCAGCGCCCAGGAGCAATACACCACCGGTGTCGACAATCAGACCGGCATCGACATTCACGTCCTCCAGGGGGAACGCGAACTCGCCAAAGATTGCCGCTCCCTCGCGCGCTTTATACTGAAAGTCCCTCCAGCTCCCGCGGGCCTGCCGCGCATCGAGGTCGCTTTTCTCATCGACGCCAACGGCATCCTACAAGTCGCCGCAAAAGATATGCGCACCGGCGAGCAGCACTCCATCGAAGTGCAGCCCAGCTACGGCATCAATGACACCGAAATCGAGCGCATGCTCGAAGAATCTATCGAGTACGCCGAACAGGATTTCGCCGAGCGCCAGTTAATCGAAGCCCGCACTGAATCTGAAGCCATCTTGTCGGCCACCGCCAAAGCGCTAGCCAACCCGCAATCCGCCGAAATTGACGCCACCGAGCGTTCCAACATCGAGGCCGCGATCGCCGCGCTGAAACAATCCGCAGCCGCCACCGATTACAAATTGATTCGCAAGCGCATCGACGAATTGAATCACGCCACTGAGCATCTCGCTGAATTGCTTATGAATTCCGCGGTCTCAACAGCGTTAGCAGGCCGCAACCTCGCCGAAGTTTAGAGGCGCCGGGTGTCCCAGGTTCGCTGTTGAGGTATGAACCTGGGTCTTAAGGTTTTTCGGTCTTAGATTTTCCGGTCTTAGGTTTTTTCGCTTTACCGATAACAAGATTCTCCCAACGGAGGCAAAAAAATGGGCGGCAGTAACCCCTACATCGACGAAGTCAAATACAAGCCGGCCACGCAGAAATACAAAGTCACATTCCTGCCCAGCGGCAAAACCATCGAAGTCGACCCGGAAAAAATTCCCTACGGCCACAATGGCATTCCCGGCAGCATCCTCGACATTTCCGAAGGCTTCAAAATGGGCCTGGACCACGCCTGCGGCGGCGTCTGCGCCTGCTCCACCTGCCACGTCATGGTCAAACAAGGGCTGGAATCCTGCAATGAAGCCACCGACGCTGAACTCGACGAGCTCGACGAAGCCCCCGGCATCACTCCCAAGTCTCGCCTGGGCTGCCAAACCGTCCCCGACGGCACCACCGATATCGTGGTAGAAATCCCCGAGTGGAACAAAAACTACGCCAAAGAAGCCGACCACTAAATTGAGGTTCGAAGCTCGAGAGAAGTTAGAAGTTCGAAGTTCGAATTTTGAAAATTTGGGCCGACCGCTACAGTCGAGGTTGGTAGGGTGCGCTTTGTAGGTGCGGGCTTCAGCCCGCACGTAAACGAACCTCTGACGGGGCTTTAAACCGTACGTTACCGGGCCGTCAACGTAAGCGTGTCCGCAGCGCGGCAGTAGCAGGAGAGAGGTTTGTAGGTGTGGGCTTTAGCTCGCACGTAAAGACGCCCTCAACAGGGCTTCAGCCCCTGACCGCTCGCGAGCGAAGCAGATACGCGGGAGTGCTGGTATTCCGATTATCATCAAGACGCTGTTTCCAGAAATGAAAATTTGAACACCGAGGAACATTAAAAATGCCGCCAACCTTCGACTGGGACGACCTGGAAGACATCGCCATCGCACTAACCGACAAATACCCCGACACCGATCCGCTCACCGTGCGCTTCACCGACATGCACAAATGGATCACCGAGCTCCCCCACTTCACCGGCGACCCCTCCGCCTCCAACGAATCCAAACTAGAAGCCATCCAAATGGCCTGGCACGAAGAATTCCGAGACCGCCAGAAGTAATGATGCAGCCACCCACTGCATCTCTCCTTTTCGTCCGTCGCCTTGTGCATTCCGCACTTTTTTTCTATTCTAGCTAGGTTCCCTTTTCCACAATTGTGGCGCTATGGTGCAACGGTTAGCACGCGGCCCTTTCAAGGCCGAAATACGGGTTCGATTCCCGTTAGCGCTACCAACAAATCCAATCTCGTGAGTACTTACGTTATTGTTTTGGGATAACGCAGCGGCCCCCGGTAGCTGCAGCATCAATCAGTTTTTGAATTGCCGTCGCAGGGATCAGCAGCAACTGCCCCTTTGGCTTTTGCGCCTGCTGTAACACCACGCTCTGCTGAGCCTTCCACGCCTCATCGGTGTTGCCGCCGTGCTCCAGCGCATCCAGCGCCGCCAATCCCGCGGAAGCCACCGCCGCCAAATCCTGCGACGTGGCCGCAACCTCCTTCACCAGGAACGATCGCTGCTCCAAAGGCTGCAACTTCGCGTCATTGTCCCGCCACAAAATAAGCTGCGCCCGAATCTGCGCCCCCAGCGTTGCATCATGGCAACTTGACGCCACATATTTATCCACCATCTCGCCAAATTCCCGCGCCACTCTGCTCTCCAACGGTATCGCATCCACCACCCGGTTCAACGGCGTCTCGCTGGTAGCCGGTTCCGCGGCCGTTTGTTCCCGCATGTAATCTTTGACCGGCTCGACCACATCGGCCAAAGTCCTCAGCGCGCGAAATTCTTCAGCACTGGCCGACCCTGCGATGCGCCGCAGCATCCGCGCGGAATAATTCTCATACGTAAGCCCCAGCCATTCCAGTTGCGCGCTAAGCACATGCATCCGCGCATACATCCAAGCCAGGTCCCGCACTTCCGCCGGCGACCACAAGCGCTCCGCGATCGCCGCATTCCGCGGCCAGATGCGCGAATCGATATTCTCCGCGTTCACATATTCCGACCACATGCACGATTCCCCGCCCAGAATGCGCTGCTTCTCTTCCGCCGAAAGCCCCGCCGCAGCATCGCCCATCGGATCGACCGCATAGTGCCGCGCCGCGCTCCACCCCAGGTCCAGGTAATATCCATTCGAAAGAATCCCGCGGTAGCCCTGCCTCGCCGCTTCCGCCAGCGAAGCCTGCCCGCGCCACGACTGGATCACAACATCTTTCGGTAGCGTAGGATCCAGCACTTCGTCCCAGCCCACCATGCTCTTGCCGTGCTTGCTCACAATGCCTTGCAATTTTTTATTGAAATAAAGCTGCAACCCGGCGTTCCCCTTCAAATCATGCGCGCGAATAAATTTCTGAATTTTGGGATTGGCATCCCAAGCTTTGCCATTCACCTCATCTCCGCCCACGTGAAAAAAATGGTCCGGGAAAAGTTTGGTCATCTCGCCGATGAATTCATCGAGAAATTTATAAACTTTCTCGTTGGTCGGATCGAATGCCGGGTCGAACACCCCCCATCGACGCTCAATCGTAAACGGTCCCGGCCCGCTCGCGAATTCCGGATGCCCCACGAACCACGCCGTGCTGTGCCCCGGAAGATCAAACTCCGGCACCGCCCGAATCCCCCGCTCCCGCGCATACGCAATCAATCCGCGAATTTCATCTTGCGTGTAGTACAGCCCGTCCGAACCCATCTGTTGTAGCTTCGGAAATTTCCTGCTCTCCACCCGGAAGCCCTGATTCTCCGAAAGATGCCAGTGAAATACATTCATCTTCACCGCTTCCATGCCATCGATGTTCCGGCGCAATACCTCCAGCGGAATAAAATGCCGCGCAGTGTCGATCATCAATCCGCGCCACGGAAACCGCGGCGTATCCTTAATGGTCACCGCCGGCGCAACAAATCCGTCCGGCGACACAGTCACCAGTTGCAAAAAAGTCTGCAATCCATGCAGTGCACCAAGATCGGTCGGCGCCGTAAGGCTCGCCCCAGCCGGCGTTACTTCGAGAATATAGGATTCGTCCTCGCCCAGTTCCTGCACAGGCTTGCTGTCATGGTCGACGTGCACCACCAACGTCGCTTTCGTTCCGTTCGGCGGCTTCGTGGTTATCAGCAGCCCCGTTTGTTTCGACAGCCGTTCGACAAACCGCTCCGCCGCTCCGGTTAGTCGGGCATCCGTGTGCCCCGTAAACGCCACCGTGAATCCCGCATCAATCTTGAGGTCGCCGCTCCCCATCTGAACGTCAGCAGGCATGGGCATCAGATTCAAAGCCGGTCTTGATTCCTGCGCCTTCGACGCCTGGGTCTCCTGCGCCCCCGAAGGTCCGTGAAACAAAGTGCCCAATATCATGAAATTCAATCCCCTCAACCAAACGCTGGGCTTCCCCATTATTGTGCCGCCCTCTCCAAAAATAATCTCGCCGCTGTTAACTATCTTTCGCGCACCGCATACTGGCACATTCGACCAGTTCACGCAGTTCTTTTTCCGGGCCGGCCATGCACCTTTGCCTGTCCCGCAAATCACGCCTGAGTTAGAATAATTACATTCTGTGGCACTCGACAAAAACAAAATGAAAACGTCAGTTGCTATCTATCCCGGCTCGTTCGATCCCGTCACCAACGGCCACCTCGACCTCATCGAGCGCGGCGAGAAAATGTTCGACCTGGTGATCGTCGCGGTGCTGCAAAACGTCGACAAGCAACCGCTGTTCACCGTCCCCGAACGCGTCGAAATGCTCCGCGAAGTCACCAAACAATGGCCCGCCGTGGAAGTCGACGTTTTCAAAGGCCTGCTGGTCGATTACGCGCGCAAGCGCGGCGCAGGCGTGATCCTTCGCGGCATTCGCGCCGTCTCCGATTACGAATACGAATTGCAGATGGCCCTGATGAATCGCAAACTTGAACCGCGCCTCGAGACTGTTTTCATGTTGCCCGGCGAGCCGTACAGTTATCTCAGCGCGAAATTGGTGCGCGAAATTGCGCAACTCGGCGGACCGCTGACCGACCTCGTCCCCGCGGTTGTAGAACAAAAGTTGCGCGCAAAAATTGCTTAAGCAAAGCGCCATCATGGCGCCGAACGCTGAACATTAAAGAGGAGATTCACATGGCAGCATCACCCACCACTAAAGAAAAGTTTCACTTAACCGACCGCATCAACCGCATTCAAATCTCCCCCACCGCCGCGGTCATCGCGGAAGCCGACAAGCTAAAAGCGCGTGGCGTGGATGTCGCCGACTTCGGTCCCGGCGAGCCCGATTTTCCCACGCCTGACCACATCAAAAAAGCCGCCATCAAAGCCATCGACGAAAACAAAACCAAATACACGGCAACGGCAGGCATCATGCCTTTGCGCGAAGCGATTTGCGCCTGGCACAAGCGCGAGCTGGGCTCCGCGTACGAAGCAAAAGAATGTGTCGTCAACGTCGGCGGCAAACATTCCATTTTTAATCTCGTCAGCTTGCTCATTCAAAATGGCGATGAAGTAATCATCCCCGCGCCCTACTGGGTCAGCTACCCGGACATTGTGAAATACGCAGGTGGCACGCCCGTTTTCGTGCAAGCCAAATCCGAAGGTAGCTTTGCAGTAAAAGCCGCCGCCATCGAAAAAGCCATTACCCCCAAAACCCGCATGCTATTTTTGAATTCCCCTAGCAATCCCTGCGGCGGCGTAGTGCCCCCTGATGAATTCGAACGCATTTTCGCGCTTTGCAAAAAACATGACATCTGGCTCATGAGCGACGAATGCTACTCCCATTTCACCTATGAGCCGTACAAGCCCTACTCCATCGCCAGCGCCCCCGGCGCCAAAGATCACGTCATCATCATCGGCTCCATGTCCAAAACTTTTGCCATGACCGGCTGGCGCATCGGTTACACTCTCGCCCCCGAACCTCTAGTGCAAGCCTCCATCAAGTTGCAAAGCCAATCCACTTCGAACCCCACTTCCATCGCCCAATACGCCGCTCTCGAAGCCATGCGAGGCTCCATGGATTCCGTTCCTGTCATGCTCGCCGAATATGCGCGACGCCGCAGGCACATTGTCGATGGTTTGCGCGCTATTCCTGGCATTAGCTGTGAAGATCCCGGCGGGGCCTTCTACGCCTTTCCAAATATTTCCGCGCACCTCACTGGCCCCGATGCGCTGGCCAAATCCTGCACCGAAATTACCAAGCTCCTCCTCGATAAAGTTCAGGTCGCGGTCGTTCCGGGAGAAGCCTTCGGCGCGCCCGGCTATCTCCGGCTTTCTTACGCCACCTCCATCGAGCGCATCGACGAAGGATTGCGCCGCCTGAGCCGTTTTTTCTCTCGCGCTGAAGCCGCCACTTAATCCGTGCGGCCCGAACTCACGCGCATCGAACCGAAATTTATGCCGCGCATTTGGGGCGCGCATTCGCTCGCGCCCATCTACCCCGACAAAACTAATCTCCCTGAACCCATCGGCGAAACTTGGCTCACCGGGCCAGAATCTAAAATCGAAACGGGACCGCTAATAGGCCCTCTACATCAGGCCTGGCAGAAAATGCCGCCCGCATGGCGAGGCACCGAATTCAAACCTGACCAAACACCGCGCGAATTTCCACTCTTAGTAAAATTTCTTTTCCCCACTGATCAGCTTTCCGTACAGGTCCATCCTGATGACGCCTACGCCAAAAACAACGAAGCGCCAGGTGCGGTAGGCAAAACAGAAATGTGGCACGTCGTCTCCGCGGAACCGGGCGCCACACTTTTGCTTGGTCTGGTCCCTGAAGTAGATCGGGAAAAGTTTCGGTCGGCCATAAATCAGGGCGGACTCGAAAATTTTTTTGATTGCCAGCCGGTCTCAGCCAGCGATACTTTTTACGTTCCCTCCGGAACCCCGCACACCATTGGCGCCGGAATGATCCTTTGCGAAGTCCAGCAAAATTCCGACCTGACCTATCGCCTCTACGACTTCCATCGTGTCGACGCCAAAGGCAATCCGCGCGAGCTGCACCTCACAAAAGCCATGGCCGTCATCGACTTTGACCATCGAAAAGGTGGGAAAGTCTCGCCTGTCGCCTTGCCCTCAGCAGACGGCGCAAAAAAATCGTTACTCGTAGCCTGCCCCTACTTCGCAACCGAACGATGGGATTTACGTGCTCAGCACCGCGCCAACTCTGATCCTGCCCATTTCGAATTGTTGGTGATCCTCTCCGGTCGCGGCACTATTCAATGGACCGGCGGCTCTAGCTCCTACCGGCAAGGCGAGTGTTGGTTCATTCCTGCAAACCTCGGCCAATTATCCATCGTTCCCGAAAGCCCCACATCCATTTTGCGCACGTACGTCCCCAGTATCACCACGCTGCGCAACGATCTTTCGCGCAACGGCGTTCCCAATTCCGCGATCGAACAAGTGATATTCACCTAACTCAATCATGGCCGCCGAAAAACTCACCGCGCACGCTGTAATCCTCGCCGGAGGCCGCGGAACTCGCTTCTGGCCCCGCAGCCGCACCCGCACACCTAAACAACTCCTCAACATCATCGGCGCGGACTCCATGTTGCAGCAGACCGTCGCACGCCTACAGCCGTTTATTTCCGCTGAACGGATCTGGACCGTCACTAACGCCGAGCAATCCGCATCCGTTCGTAAGCACTTACCGCCGTCCGCCCGTAAACACATTCTCGCCGAACCTGTCGGACGCAGCACCGCCGCAGCTATCGCGCTCGCCACCATCCACATCCGTCACCAGGAAAGTGGCGACGCCTTAATGTCTGTCCTTCCCGCCGACCTCTATATCGCACAGCCAAAAAAGTACGAAAAGATTGCCCAATTGGCCCTGAAAGTGGCACGCGAACCCGGCCGCATGGTCGTCCTCGGCATTCCGCCCAGCCGCCCCGACACCGGTTTCGGCTACATCCAGTGCACTGCTAAAGCCGTCTCCGGCAATCCTTTCCCGGTCTTCCCTGTTGAAGCCTTTAAGGAAAAACCGGATTTTCAGTTAGCAAAAAAATACCTCGCCTCCGGCAATTACCGCTGGAACGCCGGAATTTTTTTCTGGCGTGTCTCAACATTCCTGGATTCGCTAAAAAAATATTTGCCCAAAACCTATGCGGCACTGGACTCTCTCGCCGCCACCATCGGCACGCGCAAATACGAAACCAAACTTCGCTCCATCTATCCGCGCCTCGAAAATATCGCCGTCGACTACGCCATCCTCGAACCCACCACTCGCGAAGCTCCGTCCCGGGTGTTCATGATTCCAGCCGACATCGGCTGGAGCGATATCGGCTCCTGGACCGCCGTCCACGAACAGTCCGCAAGCGCCACGCATCACAATGTCCTGGCCGGTGCCGGACACATGCTCGAAGCTGAAGGGAATTTCATCTGGAGCCCAACAAAATTCGTCGCCGCTATCGGCGTACGCGACCTTGTAGTGGTGGAAACTCCGGACGCCCTGCTGATCTGCCCTCGCCATCGCTCTCAAGACGTCGGCAAAATCGTGAAATGGCTCGAGGAACGCGGCCGCAAGGACCTCCTCTAACCACGCCAATGCGGCTCTTGGAGCTCCGCAACCTTCGCGTATACTTTTCGGCGTTATGACTCTACAGCTCCAATCTGTCGCCAGCGTTAGCCCGGTCCAAATTAAATTCGGCACCGACGGCTGGCGCGCAATCATTGCTGAAGATTTCACCTTCGCTAACGCGCGCCTTGTCGCCAATGCCATCGCCCGCTATGTGATTCGCTCCGAAGACTCGCGCAAGGGCGTAATCATCGGCTACGACCATCGTTTCGCCTCCGATACCGTGGCCGCGGCAGTCGCCGACGTCATCACCGCCAGCGGCACGCCGGTGTGGCTGACCGACAAGCCCTGCCCGACTCCCGCCGTCTCGCTGCTCGTTCGCCAACGACACGCCGCCGGCGGGATCGTCATCACCGCCAGCCACAATCCCTATCGATGGAATGGAATTAAATACAAAGCCAGTTACGGAAGCAGCGCGCTTCCCTCCATCGTCGCTCAGATCGAACAGGAATTAGATGTCGCGACGCATCGCGACACGCCGCTTCCGCCCCGCAAAGATTTACTGCACACCCTCGACCCGCGCGCTCCATACCTCGATACCCTTGAAAAGCTCGTCGATTGGGATCGCCTGCGAAAAGCAAATTTCCGTTTCGTCTCTGACCCCATGCACGGCTCGTCCGCAGGCCTGCTACGAGAGCTTTTCACCCGCAACAATATTCATTGCGACGAAATTTGCGGCACCCACGACCCTCGTTTTGGCGGCGCGCACCCCGAGCCCATCGAGCCGCACGTCCAACCGCTGCGCGATGCTGTGCTGGCCGGCAAATACGACGCCGGATTTTGCGCCGACGGTGACGGCGATCGCATCGGCGCAATCGATCGCGATGGTTCCTTCCTCAATCCTCATCAACTTTTCGCATTGCTCGTCTGGCACCTCGCGGGCACCCGCAATCTCCCCGGCGACATCGCCAAAACCTTCTCCGTAACTAAGCTGATCGATAAAATCGCCGCCGAATTTGGCCGCGCCCTCCACGAAGTTCCCATCGGCTTCAAATATATTTGCGAGCTCATGCTGGAGCAGAATATTTTGGCTGGCGGTGAAGAAAGCGGCGGATTCGGCACTAGTCTTTATCTCCCTGAACGTGACGCCACCGTTTCAGCATTGTTTCTAGCGGAATTGATGGTCTGGCACGGGAAATCTCTGGGCCAGTTGCTGGCCGCGCTGCACTCCGAATTTGGCGAATACCACTACGGCCGTGTCGACCTCGACGTTCATCCCGAACAAAAACGAAAGGCTATCGCGCTCTTTTCCGATTCTTCGTTCACACATATTCTGGAATGGCCCGTCACCCGCCGCGAAGACATGGATGGCATTAAAGTTTATCTCGGAGACATCGGCTGGGTGTTGGTGCGCGCTTCAGGCACCGAAAATTTGCTGCGTGTGTATTCGGAAACTTCCCGGCGCGAAACCACCAACCAGGTGCTCGCTGTGGTTATCAACATCATTCAGAAGCTATAAGGAGCCGCCATGGAAACCGTCAATCTGCAACAAAAATTTGCAAAATTTTCCGAACACTATAAGCCCCATGTCATCGGCGAAGTCAACGATTGTTACGTAAAGGTTGTTAAACTAAAAGGCGAATTCATCTGGCATCATCATGATCACGAGGACGAGCTGTTCCTGGTCGTAAAAGGCACCTTGCGTATGCAGTTCCGCGATCACGAATCCATTATTCGCGAGGGCGAATTTGTCATCGTCCCTCGTAAAGTGGAACATAAGCCGGTCGCCGATGAAGAGGTTCACCTCGTGCTCATCGAACCAAAATCAACCCTTAACACGGGTAACGTTACTAATGAAAGGACTGTCGCGCGCCTCGATACCATCTGATCAGCCGTATCCGCCGGGCCCGCATAAAACTTTATGGAACGACGCTTTCATACTCTGGACGTTTTCACTACCAAGCGCTTCGAGGGCAATCCCCTCGCGGTGGTCACCGATGGCGACGGCCTTTCGAACGACATGATGCAGGCCATCGCCTGCGAAATGAACCTTTCCGAAACCGTTTTCGTGCAAAAGCCCACCGATGATCGCGCGCTGGCGCGCTTACGAATTTTTACCACCAAGGAAGAGTTAAAGCTCGCCGGCCATCCCGTTGTCGGCACCTGGTTCCTGCTCGCGGAACTCGGCGTCGTTCCCGCGCAGGAAGGTGGCGTGCACATCATGCAGCAAACTGGAGCAGGCGTGCTTCCCGTCGAGATCCGTTTCAAAGATGGCCGTCCTCAGCGCGTCACCATGACCCAGATGCCCGCGGTTTTTCACTCCATCAAAATTAATAAGAAGGAGCTGGCCGCCGCGCTGGGTGTTTCTGTTTCCGATTTTCACTCCGAGTTGGAGCCGCAATATGTTTCCACCGGCGTCTCCAACTTGATGGTTCCCTTCCGCAACCGCGCCGCGCTGGGCCGCATCCACATGAACGTCCATGACCTGCGCAATTTCGAAGGTAAAAACGGCACCATGGCGTACTGCTTCGCGCTCAATGGCACAAATAAAGTCTCCGCGCGCGGCATGCTTCCCTGGGAAATTTACGAAGACCCCGCCACCGGCTCCGCGGCCGGTTCGCTGGCCGCTTATCTGGTACAAAATGGCAAGTTGGCCCCAGCGCAAACGCTGTACATACAGCAGGGCGTGGAGATGGGCAGACCCAGCCAGATCGAAGTGGAAGTCTCGCAAACGGCGAAAAAGCTCGTGCCGCGCTGCAGCGGTGCCGCCGTCCGGGTGTTCGAAGGCACCATCCGCATCTAAATTTCGCCGGCGCCATTCTCCGCGACCGAGTCGGCCTGCGTGGTGCAGAACATTTCTTCGGCGGGGTTAATCTCTTCGCCGGAGTTAATCTCTCTGGCGGGGTTAGCGATTTGGCCAGAAGCACTCATCGCCTACACCTGCTTCCACCGGCCGTTCCTGTTGGGGGGTAGCGATTTGACCAGAAGCACTCATCGCCAATGCCAGCCTGCAAACGGTCATTCCGCCTGCCCGCCGCAGGCGGGGCCGGAGCGGGCCGACGCTGTTTCCCCTCGTTCGTCCGCGAACGAGTCGGCCTGCGTAGCGGAGGAATCTCTCTTCGATCCCTCGCGCAAGCCGAGCTCTTCGTAAACACCTAAAAATGCATTCACGGCAGAAACGTTACTTCGTGCCCGCGTCCTTCTCAACCAAAGCCTTGTTCACAGCGTCCAGAATTCCATTCACAAACGCCCCGGCATCCTCCGAAGAAAACTTCTTCGCCAGGTCCACCGCTTCATTAAGCACCACTTTCGGCGGCGTCTCCGCACTCCGCAGCTCAAAAATCGCCAATCGCAACACCGCTCGGTCAATGATCGCCATGCGCTCCAGCCGCCAGTTCTGCGCATGCTGCACGATCAGCGCATCTAGTTCGTCAGCGTCTTTGGCAGCGCCCTCAAACAGTTTATTGGCAAACGCTCGCGTATTGTCCGCCGCTTTCGCGGTGCGCCAGAATTTTGCTTCCAGTTTCGCGGGGTCCTGCCGGCTCATGTCCCACTGAAACAGCATCTGCATCGCAAACTCGCGGGATTTTGTTCGGAGGGACACTAAGCGCGCCGAAGCTTTCTCGCGGAAGGCGTCGCTTGCGCCATTTTTCCGCTCAGCTTCTGTGAAAGTCGCGCCATCTCAATGGCCGCAAGTCCTGAATCGTATCCCTTGTTCCCGCGATCGCCGCCCGCGCGAGCCATCGCCTGTTCCTGCGTTTCGCAGGTCAGCACAGAAAAAATAATCGGCACTCCGGTATCCATTTGCGCCAATTGCAGCCCCCGCGCCGTTTCAGAGCACACATAGTCGTAGTGCGAAGTTTCACCGCGTATTACGCACCCAATCGCAATCAATGCGTCATACTGCCCTTTGCTCGCCAACTTCTTGCACGCCAGCGGCAATTCGAAAGCTCCCGGCACTTCTACAATTTTGATATCCGCTTTTGTCACGCCTGACTTTTCCAGCGCTTCCAGTGAGCCGCTCAGCAACCGCTCGGTAATAACGTTGTTGAAGCGACTCACCACAATTGCAAAACGCAAACCGCTGCCATCCAGCTTCGGTTGTATCGTTTCCGATCGTAGATTTTTGGCCATTCGAATATTTAATGTCGCCGCTACTTCCCTTTAAATTGTCCCGGGCGCTTTTCCAAAAACGCTTTCGTTCCCTCGCGCATATCTTCCGTAGTGCATACCAAACCAAAAAGTGTGGCCTCCAGGAACATTCCTTCTTCTTGTCCCATGTCCATCCCGCGCTCGATCGCTTCCATCGTGTACTTCACCGCCAGCGGCGCGTTGGCAATAATTTTTTTCGCCAACGCTTCCGCGGCAGGCATCAGTTCCGTCGGTTCGTACACATGATTGACCAGCCCGATGCGCTGCGCCTCCTCAGCGCTGATCATTTCTCCCGTAAGACATAATTCGTGAGCCACGCCCTTGCCACACAACCGCGCCAGCCGCTGCGACCCGCCGTAACCCGGAATGATGCCCAGCTTCACTTCCGGCTGGCCGAGCTTCGCGGTTTTACTCGCGATTCTAATCGTGCAGGCCAGCGCCAACTCGCACCCACCCCCTAAAGCAAAACCATTGACGACACAAATGGAAGGTTTTCCCATGGTTTCTAGCAAATGAAAAACACTTTGCCCAAAAAGTGAAAATTCCCTGCCGCCCACCGGCGTCTGCTGCGACAGTTCTCCTATATCAGCCCCGGCAACAAACGCTTTTTCGCCTGCACCGGTCAAGATGATCACCCGCACGCCGTCATCCCCGCGCGCATCCAACAACGCCTGTTGCAGCTCTTCCACCGTTTTGCGATTCAGAGCATTCAATACCTTGGGACGGTTCAGCGTGATATACGCGATGCCATCCCTTTTTTCACACAATAAATTTTCGTAAGCCATTCCGCCTCGAGAAGTCATCCTTAAAAAAATTCAATCCCTCTACCCGATTCGCAAACCCATAACAACTCCGAACGGAGGGTGCCCCACCCTAAGGTTTTTGTAGGGTGGGGTTGGTAACGTGGAACCATTCAGACCCCAGTTCGAAGCGCAACTCTCTCGTCATTCCCGTAACAACACTAAAACTTCACCGCCCGGGTTCCGTAGCGGGGAACCATTCAGACCTCAACTTGGAGCGCAACTCTTTCGTGGTTCCCGTTACAACACTAAAACTTCATCGCCTTCGGTTTTTGTGGATCGGCATAATCGTAAAATCCCCGCCCGGACTTTCTCCCATTCCACCCCGCCAACACCATGCGCTTCAAAAGCGGCGGCGAAGCAAATCGCCTTTCGCGAAATTCATCGAACATGATATTCGCAATATAGTACGTGGTATCCAATCCGACAAAATCCAACAGCGTCAGTGGCCCCATCGGATGTCCGCAACCCAACTTCATCGAATTATCAATGTCCTCAATCGATCCCACGCCTTCTTCCAGTGCGCGAATCGCATCAAGCAGGTACGGAACCAGCAGCCGGTTCACGATAAATCCGGTGCTGTCGTGCGCGCGCACCGACGTCTTTCCCAATTTTGCTCCAAACGCCACCATCTCTTCATACACCGCCGGATCGGTCGCGATTGTGCGCACCACTTCCACCAATTTCATCACCGGCACAGGATTAAAAAAGTGCAGCCCCACAAATCGCTCCGGCCGTTTTGTAGCCGTTGCAATTTCCGTGATCGTCAACGACGAAGTATTGCTCGCAAAAATCGTCGCAGCCGGGCAAAGCCCGTCGAGCGCGCTGAACAATTCCCGCTTGGCGGGAAGTTGCTCAATGATGGCCTCAATCACCACGTCGCAATCTTTCAAATCATCCAGCGTCGTAGTCCCCTTCAACCGCCCGCGGATTTCCGCCTTCTTGCTTTCGTCAAGCGCGCCCTTTTCCACCAGTCGCGCCAGATTTTTGTCGATATTTTTGAGTCCCTTCTCGACTATTTCTCCGCTCACTTCGCGCACTACCGTGGGGAAACCCGCCGCCGCTGCCACTTGCGCAATCCCCGAGCCCATCAACCCGCAGCCCACAACACCGACTTTTTGAATCGTCATCCGTTCCTCGTAAGAATTTCTGTTCGTGGATTTTTCGAAACGTGCTCGCCAAGCGCCCCGCAAGTCGCCGCCAAACGGCAGTTAGTTATACAACGCTTCCACAATCATGGCGATGCCTTGTCCGCCGCCAATGCATGCCGTGGTCAATCCATAGCGCAAATTGTTGCGCCGCAATTCATTCAGAATCGTAATCACAAGGCGCGTTCCAGTAGCTCCCAGCGGATGCCCGAGCGCAATCGCGCCGCCATTCACATTAGTTTTATCCCGGTTTAATCCCAGCACCTTTTCCACCGCCAGGTATTGCGCCGCAAACGCTTCGTTCACTTCCACGCGATCCATTTGTTCCAAACTCAAACCTGCAAGCTTCAGCGCCTTCTGCGAAGACGGCGCCGGGCCGATCCCCATAATGCTGGGGTCCACTCCTGCCACCGCCCAGGCCACGATGCGCCCCACCGGCTTCAGCCCGCGTTCTTTTGCAGTTTGTTCTCGAGTAACAACCACCGCCGCTGCGCCGTCAACGATCCCGCTGGCATTGCCTGCCGTAACGATCCCATCTTTCTTGAACGAAGGCGGCAACTTCGCCAGTGTCTCCAGCGTAGTCTCCGGCCTGCGATGATCGTCTTCGCTGACGGTAATTGATTTTTTCCCGTGCTTTACTTCCACCGGCACCAGTTCATCCCGCACCCGGCACGCTTTGTACGCCGCGTCCGCCGCTTGCTGGCTTCGCAACGCGTACGCATCCGCATCCGCGCGCGTAATGCCATGCTGCTCCGCAAGTTTTTCCGCCGTCAGCGCCATCGGCAATCCGCAATACGAATCCGTCAGTCCCGCCATCAGCGTATCTTCCAGCGCGCCGCCCCCAAGTTTCAATCCATTGCGCGCGCCGCGAATCACAAAAGGCGCCTGCGTCATATTCTCCATGCCGCCAGCCAACACCATGGTCGCCTCGCCCAGCAACAATCTCTGCGCCGCTTGCGCGATTGACTCCATGCCCGATCCGCACAAACGATTCACAGTCACTGCCGGTGCCTCGATTTTCAACCCCGCCTTTAACCCCACGTGCCGCGCGCCATACAAAGCGTCCGCGCTCGTCTGCATCACATTTCCAAAAATAGCGTGATCGAAATCCGCTGGATCAGCTCCCGACCTGCGAATCGCTTCCTTCGACGCATGCGCCGCCAGATCGATGGCCGACACATCCGAGAAAGATCCCGTGTACCGCGACATTGGCGTCCGCGCGCCAGCAACAATCACAACGTCTGTGGGAAACATAAAATTCCTCTCTGAATTTATGTATTGCTCTCTAAACTACCGGGCTCTCCAGCGCGATAACGCTTCCCCCGCCCCGTTTGCGCGCTTCTTCCACCGAAGACTCCGCTCGATTGATTAAATCCGTAACAATATCCTCGCTGTCGTACTCCGGCTTCGCTGCGGCTTCTACGATTCCCGCGCTCAGCGTAATTTGCGTGGCATTCCACGGCGGACGCAGATCAGACGCGGCTCGCAACAATTTATCCGCTAGATGTTGCGCCCCCTCTAATGTAGTGTCCGGCAAAATAAACGCCAGCGACCACGATGTATATTTCACCGCCACATCATTCTGCCGTAGCATCGCTTGCAGCGAACGCGCCAGTTGCTCCACGTATCGCTCCATCGGCGATTCCCCCTGCTGCCGCAAAATATCCGAACCGCGATCAATTTGCAGAATGGCCAACGCCAGCGGCGTGCCTTGTGCCCGCGCCCGATCCGCTTCCGTCAACAAACAACTCTGATACGAGGTCCGGCCCAATAACCCGGTCCGTTCGTCGGAAACCCCCATGCGCCGCACCAGCGATCGCAACCGCGTGTGGCTCACGCTCATCAACATCTGGTCGCCGACAGCTTGTAAAAAATATGCTTCGTTGGGCCGCCACTTGTGCCGTCGTGCATGACCAACCATCAACATTCCCGCGGGCACCTGAGTTTCTTTGTCGGTGATAATCACGCCCAGCGCGCTCTGCAGGCCCAACTCCGCCAGGATCGATCCATCCGAGGACTCCACCATCAGCCCCCCAAGCTCATCCGGCTCGGCTTTTTCCATCAGCGCCAACAAAAGCACCACCTGCGCGGTCGTCGCCGGTTTCACTTCTGTCGCGCAAAATTCTGCGGTCAACTCCGGTGAACGCCCTGCGGGGCCAACGACCGCCAGCGAGCGCGTCGCATTCAGGTATGTGCCAACTTCATTTACCGCGGTGTTCAACATCGCGCGCGGCGTTTGCTGCCGAAATATCTTTTGGTTTACCTCCGATATTTTAGACAGGTCCCGCAGCGTTTCCGCCGTGTATACCCCGGTCTTGCCCACCCCGCTACCTGTCTGCGACTCAGCCTGCGGCGCCGGCGCCACAGTTATCGGCGGAGACGGCGCTGCCCCACCGCCAGTTCCTGCGACCCCCGCAGCAGGCTGTTGCCGGTGCGCCCCTGGCGGCCACCAATTCGCCAGTTGGTATAAATTTGAAAGCCGCGCATTTCGTTTTTCCTCGCCCGGAAACATCATCCCGATTTTTTGCAGCCGGTCCAGCGCTTTGTTGTGCAACGAATACTGCAAAAATATTTCCGTCTGCACAATCAAGTCTTCGAGTGTTTGCTTCTCTCGCCCCGCTTCAGTGGTCGTTTGTGAGGCGCTGACAATCTCTCCGGCATTGGAATGTTGCAGCGACGCGGAACCCGCGCTCAGGCTCGTGGACCTCGCCAGCCTTACCGCTATCCGCTTGAACAACGCATCGTCCACCCGGTTGCGCAACTTTTCCAGCCGCTGCTGGTTGCCCGGATCGTAAGGGTCAATATCTACAAGTCTTTCGAGCGTTTCCGCGGCTTTCGCTATATTTCCGGCCCCCACATAAACCTCGAACAGCTTGGTCATGATTTCGAAATATTTCGATTCCCGGTTCAGCTCGTTATAAAGCGCCGCCCAGAATTCCAGCACCGCTTGCGATTGCGCATTCTTCTCGCCCGCCAGGTCCATTTGCATGGCGAACTCATTTTGTTTTTTCTCCGCAAACATCCACCGCTTCAGTATTAGCAGCACATCCACGGCGTTGCGCTCTTTCCCCGCCGCCGCGTACGCATCCGCTAGTTCGAACAGCGGCATCGTTCCTACATTTTTCTCGCGCAACAATCCTTCAAGTATTTCCCGTGCGCGATCCAACTGCCCGGCGCGCACCAGCGCTTTCCCAAACGCATCCACAAACGTCGCGTCACTCTCTTTTCCCGCGAATGGATCGAGAATCTTTACCGCTTCCGTAGCCATCCCCGCGCGTAACTTGGCTTCCGCGTATAACAGCGCCACGCTGCGTTCTTGAGGCGCCAGCACATACGCGCGATACAAAAGCTTCAACGAATCCTCGTGTTCCCCATGCGCCGTGGCCAGTTGCCCGGCGCGCAAATAGGCCCGAGCCGCCAGCGCCCGCCGCCCTATGCGTTCTGCCGCTTCCGCCAGCCTTAATTGCCGCGCGGGGTTTTCCGGATCCAGTTGCGCGATGCGCTCCAGGCAAAACAGCGCGTCTTCATCCCGCGAAACAGCGGTAAACATTTCCGCCGCCTTGCCGTACTGCTCGATAGCTTCCTCGGCGTGATTTTGTTTCTGCTGCAGAAACGCGTACCGCGCGATGCGTTCCGGCGGTTGCTCCACCCGGCCGCTGCGCAAGAAACGGTTATAAATCGCCACCGCCTTGTTCTCATCGCGCGGATCAATCTGCATGTCGAACAACAATCCGTAATAAACCGCCGCAAGATCAGGTTGATCCGTTCGTGAATACAGGTCGCCCAGCGCTTGTGTGGCTTCCTGGTGCTGGGGAGCTCCCTCCAGCACCGCCAGATAAGCGGCAATAGCGTCCGCAACCCGATTTTTTTCGAGGAAGCGCTTTGCCCGGTCAAGATGCTTGTTTACGTCTCCGGCCATCAGAGAGGGTTGCCTTTGCGGTGTAAGCGGTTATGCAGTTTGCTCGACAGCCTGCGCGCAGTGTTATCAGCCTCTTTAACTATATACCGCTGGCACAGCGCGGCCAAATCGCTGGTAACCTTACAGTAAGTGTTAACACCATATTTGGGTTACGTCGGCTCTCAAGCCGCCCGCAGTTTAGTAAAGTGTTTCAACACGTGATCTTGGCAGCCATCTCAACAAAACAATAGAGACCGGTCATTCCGAGCGAAGTGGCGCGGTCTTTCTCCTCCTCGTTCGCTCCGGCGAACGAGCCGCGCCACGCAGCCGAGGAATCTCTCTTCGATTGATCGCGCAAGCCACGTCGGTTCATCACTGGCTCTCGGCGATCACACGAACCGTTCACTCGCTGCGCCGCCCTTCCGCCCGACCCTCCCGCAGTTGCGCCTCCAGACAATTCCGGCACAAACATCCTGCCGCTTCTCCGACCTTCAAAACTGGCATTGGCCCGTGCGGCAACGCCGCGCACCAGCAATCCCCTTCAGGATTACAAGTCACGGGTGCATCGCAACGCGCACATCGCGTTTCCATAACACTATTCTCTCTTGTCGTGCCGATTTTATCGAGCCCCGCTCCCCCACAAAACTTTCAACTCATTTTGCCCCCAGGCTGACGCGCCTTCCGATTTATGGCAAACTCAATGTTTACGCGGCATGGTTTTTGCGCGGCTGTAGTGTGATCGGCGAGTGTCCAGGCCGGCACGCGCCCGGCGCCAAGCGACCAAACTCTCCTGCCGTCATAAACCTAAATGGATCCAAAGTTCATACGCAATTTTTGCATTATTGCGCACATCGACCACGGCAAATCCACGCTTGCCGACCGTCTGCTCGAAATGACTGGCGCGCTCAGCTCCCGCGAAATGCATGAGCAGGTCCTCGATTCCATGGACCTGGAGCGCGAGCGCGGCATCACCATCAAAGCCAAGAGCATTCGCCTGCACTATAAAGCCAAAGATGGAAACACCTACCGCCTCAACCTCATCGACACTCCCGGTCACGTCGATTTTTCTTATGAAGTCTCCCGAGCCCTCTCCGCTTGCGAAGGCGCGCTGCTCGTCGTCGACGCCAGCCAAGGCGTTGAAGCCCAAACCGTCGCCAACACTTTTCTCGCTGCTGGCAACAACCTCACCATTCTCCCGGTCATCAACAAAATCGATCTGCCCGCGGCGCAAACGGAATTCGTCAAAGAGCAGATCGAAACCGTCCTCGCCATTCCGGCCAGCGATGCCCTGCTTATCAGCGCAAAAAGCGGCCTCGGCGTCGAAGATGTTCTCGAAGCCATCGTTGCGCGCATCCCTCCACCAAAAGGCAGCGCAGAAAATCCGCTGCAGGCGCTGATTTTTGACTCCTGGTTCGATATTTATCGCGGCGCCGTTGTTCTTGTGCGTGTGATGGAAGGCCGCATCACGCCGCACACGAAAATTCGGCTGGTGTACACCAACGAAGTCTATGAAGTGGAAACCCTCGGCACATTAACTCCCAAGCCGATCGCTCTCGAGGAACTGGAAGCCGGCGACGTGGGCTTCATCGTCGCCAACATCAAGCGCGTTGCCGAGGCGCGCATGGGCGACACCGTGACCGACGCCTCACGCCCGGCGCCGGCGTTGCCCGGATTTGAAGCCATCAAGCCCATGGTTTTTGCCGGCATGTTCCCCGTGCTCGCCGATGAGTACGAGCCCCTGCGCGACGCCCTGGGAAAATTGCAGCTGAACGACGCCGCATTTTTCTACGAGCCGGAAAATTCCGTCGCTTTGGGTTTCGGTTTCCGCTGCGGATTCCTCGGCCTGCTGCACATGGAAATCGTGCAGGAACGCCTCGAGCGCGAATTTGGCTTGAATCTCATCACTACCGCGCCCAGCGTGCGTTATCGCATCACCCGCGTTGATGGCACCGTCATGGAAGTCGACAGCCCCGCCAAATTTCCCAATCCCAGCGACATCGCAAAAATCGAAGAGCCCATCATCAAGGCCATGATCATTACTAACGAAGATTCCGTTGGCGGCATCTTGCAACTCTGTCAGGACAAACGCGGCACACAGAAAAATTTTGAATATCTCTCTCCCACCCGCGTCATGCTGACTTACGAACTGCCGCTCAACGAAATCGTGCTCGATTTTTACGACCGCCTCAAAAGCGTTTCGCGCGGTTACGCTTCGCTCGACTACCACCTTGCTGGCTACAGCGAATCCGATTTGATCAAACTGGACGTGTTGGTCGGGGGCGAGCCGGTCGACGCTCTAGCGCTCATCATTCACCGCGACCTCGCCTACGACCGCGGCCGCGATCTCGTCACCCGTTTGCGTAAATTAATTCCCCGCCAGATGTTCGAGGTGCCCATCCAAGCCGCCATCGGCAGCCGCGTAATCGCCCGCGAAACCGTCGCCGCCATCCGCAAAAACGTCCTCGCCAAATGCTACGGCGGCGACATTTCCCGTAAACGCAAACTCCTCGAGAAACAAAAAGAAGGCAAAAAACGCATGAAGCGCGTCGGCCAAGTCGACATCCCCCAGGAAGCCTTCCTAGCCGTCCTCAAAGTAGCCTCCTCCGACGACGAGTAGCCTGTCGTTCGTTGTCCCAGCGCGAAAAAAATGGTTTAACTCCGCCGCAAAAACACGGAGGGTGCCCCGCCCTCGATTTGCAGGGTGGGTCTTTCTTTTGACATTGAATTGGCGGGATTGAGTGGGTGCGGGATTGCATCGGGTGCCCCGGGTTCGCATTTGAGGTTGAACCCGGGTCTTGCGTTTTTTATTGTGTTTGTTGTTCTTGAACCGCGCAGAATTTTACGTGTCTTTGTTTTTTACTTCTGTAATCAGGTGCCCGCGATGCAGTTGCACGTTTACGGTATCGCTCAGACTAACCTGATCGCTAGCGCGCAACACGTTGCCGGCCGCATCCGTCGCAATCGCGTAGCCTCGTTCCAGCACACGCGACGGGCTGCGCTCCTCCAACTGCAATCGCAAGCGCTGTAATCGCTCGCGCTTTGCACGTAATAGCCGGTCCCCTCGCGTAGCCAATTCCGTCTGACGCCGCTCCAGCAGCAAACGAAATGCCGCCACCTTGCGGCGAAAATCAAATGACACCAACCTCAAATGATCCGCGCCGTAGCGTCGCCGCGCTTGCCCAACTCGCGCTCGCAACGCCAATTCGATTCGCGCTACAAAATCATTCGTGCGATTGCGTAGCCGCACAATCTGCTTGTGAAAATCAACCGACACGATACGCAAATGCGTCACGTTGAAGCGTCTGCGCGACTGCTCCAACCGCGCGCGCAGTCCCATCGCCAGCCGCGAAGTCATTTCATCTGACCGTTGCCGTTGCTGCCGCAACAAATCCACCGGCCGGCGAAACCCCCGCCGCGCCGCCAATTCGTGCACCCGCCGTGACGAATTGCTCAACCGGTAGCGCATCAAACTCACCAAACTGTCACGTAAATCCAGAATGTGTTTGTCGAATTCCCGCCGCGTCTGCACCACCAGCTCCGCCGCTGCAGAAGGCGTCGAAGCCCGCACATCCGCCACAAAATCCGCAATGGTGAAATCCGTCTCATGTCCCACGCCCGAAATGATGGCGATGCTCGACGCCGCAATAGCCCGCGCCACAATTTCCTCGTTGAAGCTCCACAAATCTTCCATGGACCCGCCGCCGCGTGCCAGAATCACCACATCCACGCTTTGCCGCCGGTTAAAAAATTGCAGCGCACGCACAATCTCGCCCGCCGCGCCTTCGCCTTGCACGCGCACTGGATACAGCGTGAGCTGCACATTAGGAAACCGCCGCCGCAAAATGCGGAGCACATCGCGCACCGCCGCCCCACGCGGGGAGGTAATCAATCCAATGCACCGCGGCAGCACCGGCAACGGTTTTTTCCGGTCCTGCAAAAACAACCCTTCCGCTTCCAGGCGCTTCTTCAACTGCTCAAACGCCAGTTGCAGCGCGCCCAATCCCACCGGCTCGAAGCTCTCTACAAAAATCTGGTAATCGCCCCGCGCCTCGTAAACACTGATCGACCCGCGCACTGTCACGCGCAAACCATCCTCTGGCCGGAATTTCATCGTCCGCAGCTGCGTCTTGAAACAAACGCAGCTAATCTGCGTGCGTTCATCCTTCAAAGTGCAATAGATGTGCCCCGAAGTCGCCTCGCGGCAATTGGAAATTTCGCCTTCCACCAGAATGTCCGTGAAATTCCTGGCCAGCAGGTCGCGAATGCGTACCGTCAGTTCCGTAACTGACCACACCCGCCGCTCCGGCATCAAATTAAATTGCAGTTGCGTAGTCATTCGCTACTTGAATCCTTGGCCGGAAAAATTTTCCATTTTCCTCCGCTGCAGTAAAAAAAAGCCGACGACTTCCCCACAAAGCGATCATCAATCCCCTGATGCGAAAAGTCCTTCAGTCCCGCGATGCTCGCGCGGTCACCCAGCTCGCTCTTCCCCAACGCCCGAATCGATCGCGAATATCGCACCTTTTTATCTTTGCCACGTTTCAAATAATGCGCATCCTCCAGCCTCGCCAGCGAAGCCGGACACTCCGTGGTCTTCCCCCAAAAAATCACAATCGTGGAGCTTCCGTCCTTGGAACACAGCACCGCCCAATCTTCCTGCCCGTGCCGCGCAAACTCCCCGTGAATAATATTTGTCGGCTCATTTGCCGTGGCAGGCCCGCCTGCCTGGGCAGGGTCGCCTGCCGTGGCACCAGCGCGTCCAACCTCACCGAATTGCGGAATGCCGCATCCCCGCGCATTCAACTTCTCCACGAAAACTGGAGGCAGCTCCGCCACATCCGCGGGCTGTAGTTTGCGAATAGCAGTGTCTTTCTTAGCAGCCGGCTTAGCACTTTTCGTTTGTTGCGCATGGCCAAATCCCGCCGTCCCACAAATTCCGCCAACCACTATCAACCCAACTCGCCCCATCGTTCTCGTCAGCCAACCACGCGAAACCTCAATCATCAGCTTCCTTCCAACAAGCTCCTCAATATACCTTGCGCGTACCCGCCCCAAACATAAAAACCACGCCGCGCCACTGAAGTATGCTCTCCATTAACTCTAAATCTCCCTGCCACGCGCAAGGAGTTAATTACCCGATGTGCAGCCCAGGAAACTTGCCGCAGCGTAATCGCTCCGCGGAAGTATTCTTATTCCAGGCTAAATCGAATCGGTCATCCTCCCAAAACGTAACCCGGAGACGAGAACCATGAGAAAAATCATGTCTTCTGTTGTGATTCTGCTGTTCACTGGTGTTCTCCCGGCCGCGCCGCAGCAAAACATGAGCGAAGAGGGCGGGCGCGTGCTCGCGCTTGAAAAGGCCTGGAATCTCGCTCTCGAAGAAAAAAACACTAAAGCTTTGGACATGCTTCTCGCCAACACCGTGGTCTCCATCGACATTGATGGGAGCATCTCCTCTAGAAGTGAATTCCTGGCCAGTATCAAATCACCTGACTATCAACCCTCCCAGGCCGTAACCGAGCAAGCCACGGTGCAGGTCTACGGGGACGCCGCAATAGTTGTGGGCATATTTCGCGTGAAAGGTACGGAAAAAGGTAAAGCTTATACGCGCCGCGAGCGCTTCGTGGATACCTGGATCAAGATGAATGGTGCATGGCAATGCGTAGTAACTACCAGCACGCTCATCACCGCTAAATAAGACCGCACCCATTGAAAACGTGATGAGCGGCTGGTCCGCTTTGCATTCTAAATGAACAATCTCTCGCCGCCTGAAAAGGACCGGCAAGTATTTGCGGAAAAAATTACTACGCGCGCATTTTCAAATGCGGGAAGGCGTCTTCTATTTCGCGGCTGATCGCGAGAAGTTTTAATTCTGCTTCCATGATGTTTTGCTGCACCTGGCACCAGCGCCGATATCCTTCGGTGGTGTTCAGGTTCACGTTCGGCACCGGCGGATGCGCTTGCTCCGCGAGCGCGACTAGTTCTTTATCTTCGAAATGTTTCAACGCGTCGCGCGCCGCGTAGTATTCCGTCTGGATGGCTTTGTCCTCCGGCGGAACATCATCGCGCAGACCGGGCTTCGCCAGCACGCGCCAGTCGGAGCGCACCTTGGCGACCTGCCACCGCATCAGTATTGCTTTATCGTTTTGCGAGTACATGGACGTGAGTACCGATAAAATTTGCGACCACCATCGAGGTGAACGAGCGCATTTATTTGACCTCTCTGTTAATGCAGGGGTCAACTCATTAGCACGGTATTCTACTCCATTGCACTAGCTGGTGAATACGATAAGAACAGTAGATGAAGCGTATTCATGTGCTACTCCTTGGCCCAGTCCGCCAGCTTCGCGATGGTGTTCATATTGCGTGCTGTTCCCCGCTTGGCAGCGGGAATCTTTAATTTTGAGCGGCCCATGCCGTCCGGGTAATACGCGTAAATCTCTCGGGTGCCAAGCGCGACTTCCTCCTTGGCTTGACCCGTGATGGTTTTCAGAGCGTCTTTGGGCGGACGCTCGTCAAGAAAGATCGCCACGGTTTGATTCGGCGGCCGCGATTTGAAGGGGTTCTTGGCCAGCACCGCGGCCATTTCCGGGCCGGTTCGCACTAATACATCAACCGGCTTGCCGGCGTAGGAGGCCAGGCATTTTTCCAGCTTGGCTTTCACTGCGGCTTCCGACAGCTTGGATTCAAATACCACGTTGCCGCTGTTGATGTAAGTGCGCGCATTCAAAAATCCCAACGAGTCACACATGGATTTCAGCTCCGACATCGGGAGCTTTCCGGTGCCGGCTAAATTTACGGCGCGAAGCAGCGCGACATACTTGGTCGATGACTTGGTCATTCATGCACCCTATCAACCGCTTTTCGACCGCACCAGACTCCCTCCAACTCCCGGTCCGCAAGCGAGGGAATGATACTCGGCCGGACACAGCCCGGCAAAAGCCGACGGGACGCGACTGAGCTATTCGAAGTATGCGCAGGCTGTTGATCAGCGGCTGAAGAGATGAGGCGCGGCGCAAGCTCATGAAAAGAAAGAATGTTGTTTGCAGTGCCTGAATTGGAGGTTCGCTCACGGCGGGGGTACCCCTACCCCACCCCCTCTGTTTGCAAAGATTTCAGATTCGCTTGAAAATAAGCAACTTAGTGAAAACAAAGATGCATAAAATTGCACCTCCGAATCTCTCTTGCCGATACTTCACGCACGCCACCGAGACGATCATCTGGGCAGCAAAAGATAAGAAGTCCCGACATACCTTCAATTACAAGCGTATGAAGTACTTAAATTCTGGAAAACAAATGAAATCCGTTTGGACCATTCCCCCGCCGGAAACTTGGGAAAAGCGATTTGGCAAGCACCCCACTCAGAAACCCGTCGCTCTTCTGGAACGGATCCTTTTGGCAGCGACAAATGAGGGCGATCTTGTCCTTGACCCTTTTCTCGGCGGAGGAACCACGGCAGTTTCTTCATTCCGCGCCCGGCGACAGGTCTTGGGATGCGACGAATCCTCAGATTCAATAGATCTTTCCAGTCGCCGAATCTGTTCCGAATTGGTACAGGTCCGCGTGACTGCCACATTCCTGCAGTTTCCTCTTGATCTGTTTCCTGAATATATGGATCGATCAGAGAGCACACATTTCTCAATATTAAAAATGTCCGCTCACGTCAAACTGGTGCAACGAGAACGCACTTTCTATTTCATTGGTAGAAGTCAACGTGAAGTCATCTTCACCGTAGTAAACACATCCCTGCATGAGGCCTATCAAAAATTCCACGATGCGGGTTGTGTCGATGCGGACGTGATTTTCATGGTCAAGACTGAAACTGAAATCTACCTGGCCTGACCTAGTAGCCAACCCTCGTCGTGCTCTTCGTCTTTTTATTAGATTTTTAACGTGATCTAATGAATTGATGGAATTGCAACTACCCACCGGGGGCCTCGTTCGCTATAAGAGCGCTTCGCAACGAGCAAGAGTCGGCATTGAAAATTGGGCTGGCGATAATCTTTTCTGCCCGGTGTGCGATTCGCCTCGCCTAGACGCCCAACCCGCGGGCACGGCGTCAGTCGATTATCTTTGTCCAGTCTGTGAAGCCCATTTCAACTGAAGAGTCAGTCGAAGATATTTGGGGTCCGCATTGTAGATTCCGCTTACTCTCAGATGAAGCGCGCGATTACCGAAAATCGCACTCCAAATCTGTACCTAATCCATTACGACTTGCCGCGCTGGCGTGTTCTAACTGTGATTTTAATCCCGCATTTTGCCTTCTATCTTTCGGCCATTGAGTGCCGAAAGCCCTTAGCCCTGACAGCTCGGCGGGGCCGGATGGGTAGGTTGCAACATTCTTCTCTCTAAAATTCCGGCAGGCGCAAAAATTCCGGTAGTGGTCAATGGAGAGGCACTGACCAGCAGGAGTGTCCGGAATGCATATCGCCGCCTTTCCCCGATTGAGAATTTGACCGTAGAGAGCAGAGGTTGGACCCTGGACGTTCTTAATGTAGTCAGATCCCTTAACAAAACCAATTTTGTGTTGGCCGATGTCTATGCAAAGGCTGATTACCTGGGACAACTTCATTGCAACAATTCTCATGTCCGCGACAAAATCAGACAACAATTGCAAGTACTTCGCGATATGGGAATATTGGAATTCTTGGGCAATGGTGCTTATCGCCTGATATAACCCCCGTCTCAGCAGGCGAGCTTAATACATAGGAAACCAGACAGTCTTCTCGGCTGCGCTCCCGCCAGAGGCCCGCGGGCGTTGTCACCTAGGTTACGGCTTCCGTCACTACACTTGCGGGGATAAGCGCGCGAAGCGAAGATAATTTTTGGTGTCCACACTTGAAGCTTCGGTGAAATTTCCGCGAGCGATGAACACTCCTGATGATTTAAATCGCACTTTGCCAGGCCCGGCTCAGCCGGCCGACAGGCGGCTCGTCCTTCTGCTTGCGATCCTGCTGGGCGTCGGGACCATGCTTCTCTATGCCCCAGCGATGCAGAATGGTTTTGTAAATTTTGACGATCCAGATTATGTGACGCGCAACGCGCATGTTCTGCAGGGAGTTACCTGGGCGAACCTGAGGTGGGCCTTCGGCACCAATAATCCCGCCGCCAACTGGCATCCGCTGACGTGGATGGCGCACATGCTGGATGTGCAGCTCTATGGGGGCAAGGCCGCTGGGCATCACTTCACAAATGTGTTGTTGCAAACGGTGGACATCGTAATTCTTTTTTTGCTTCTGGCGAGGGCCACCAGGCGTCCGCTGCGGAGCGCCGCGGTCGCCGCTCTTTTCGCGCTGCATCCGCTCACTGTGGAATCGGTGGCGTGGGTCGCGGAGCTTAAAACTGTACTGTGCATGTTCTTTTTGTTGCTGACGGTGTGGGCGTACGACTGGTATGCACGCAAGCCGCACGTGGGGCGCTACGTGGTGGTGTTTGCGTTTTTTGCGTTAGCGCTGATGTCCAAGCTGATGGTCGTCACCCTGCCCTTTGGGCTGCTGCTGCTGGATTACTGGCCACTTGGAAGGTTTTCTCACGTAGAGGATTCCGGCGAGAAACGCGGATTTCTATCCCGCTTCCTTCCGCTGGCAATTGAAAAGATTCCTCTGCTGCTGCTATCCGCGGCAGCAAGCTTGATAACTCTCGGCATGCATCGCAAGGAAGGCGCGCTGGCGGCGGCGATGCCGTTAAGCTGGCGGCTGAAAAACGCTATCTATTCATATGCGGTGTACCTGGGCAAGGGGATCTGGCCTTCGCGATTGGCGGTTTTTTATCCTCATCCTGAAAACTCATTGGCGTGGTGGAAAGTAATCGTAGCGGCTGCGCTGCTTGCCGGGATTAGCGCACTGGTCTGGCGCTTTCGAGAAAAAAAATATCTGGTGTTTGGCTGGCTGTGGTTTTTGGGAACGATGGTGCCGATGATCGGGATTATTCAATCGGGACGGCAAGGGATGGCCGGCCGCTTCATGTACATTCCGATGCTGGGCTTATTGGTTGCGATTGTGTGGCTGGTTGCAGATTGGGCGTCAAGCGTACGCCTTCAGCGAGGAATTGCGGCGCTTTGTTTTGTGCTGCTGGTATCCCCTTACGTGTACCTGACCCGAAAACAGATTGGCTATTGGCACGATAGCCTTTCGCTCTTTTCCTACACGCTGCAGTCGACGGATAACAATGGGATGGCGGAAAACAACATGGGCGCGGCTCTCGTCGAGAAAGGTCAACTGGAACTCGCGCAGGCACATTTCGAAACTGCGGCCCGTTTGATTCCCGAACTGGCGTCCGTCCATTACAATCTCGCCGTCCTGTGGCAACGGCAAAACCGCGCGGAGCAGGCCGTTCGTGAGTATCGGCAAGCCATTGCCCTTTCGTCGGACCCGATGGAAGCGGCGCAAGCACACAACAATCTTGGGATCCTGTACCTGATGTCGAAGAATTACACCGCGGCCCTGCCGGAACTGAGCGCCGCGATTGCGCTCAATCCCGACGAGCAGAATAGCTACATTGGGCGAGGGATGATTGAGCTGGAATCCTGGAATTACCAAGCTGCCGCTGCAGATTTCGGGCGAGCCACTGAAATTTCGCCGTCGCCGATGGCCTGCTTCTGGCTGGGGCAAGCGCTGGAACGCAAGGGTGACTTCCCCCAAGCCGCGAATGCCTACATGGCAGCGTTGCAATTGGCTCCGGAAATGACGGAGGCACGGAACCGGCTGGAGGCGCTTCGCGGCAAGGTTGGAGCACGGCCATGACAAGCATTTGTTGGCAGGCGTGGTCCCGGCTGGCAGGATAGCCGTTTTGTTACCCTCGCTTCTGCGGCGCCTGCTCGCGCACCCGCTAACGGCAGCCCTACAAGTAGATGATCCCCACACCACCGAACTGCGAAAACAGATTATTGCCTCGAAGCCTTTTCTGAAGGCGATTTATGATGAGTGGTACGAGATGCTTGCGCGAGAACTTCCGCCGGGGGAAGGGCGCGTCCTGGAGTTGGGTTCGGGCGGCGGTTACTGCGCGCGTTTCATTCCGGGGTTGATCACTTCGGAGATTTTCCAGTGTTCCGATGTGCAAGTCGTCGTTGACGCGCAAGGTATGCCGTTCGCCGATCGATCGATGCGGGCGATCATAATGACGAACGTGATGCACCATATGCCGGATGTGAATCGATTCCTCGCGCAAGCTTCTAGGTGCCTGCGCTCCGGGGGAAAAATTCTGATGATCGAGCCGTGGATCACGAATTGGTCTTCCTTCGTCTACAAACATTTTCATCATGAGCCTTTTCGCCCCGAAGCAGTGGATTGGACCTATTCCTCAACAGGACCGCTTTCTGGCGCCAACATCGCGGTTCCCTGGATTGTTTTTGCCAGAGATCGCAGCAAATTTGAATCTGATTTCCCGGAATTTTGCGTCGAGAGGATTTGCCCTTTTCTGCCGTTTCGCTACCTGATTTCTGGTGGAGTAGGAATGCGGAGTTTGATGCCAGGCTTTACTCGCTCGGCATGGGCGGGATTAGAACGGATGCTGAAATCTCAAATGTCTAGACTCGGGATGTTCGCGCTGGTATCCGTGCGCCGGCTTTAACGATTGCCGCTGAGGGAAAGTCGGCGGACAAGTTCTTTGAGGCGAGGCGCGTAGAATACGGCCACAACAAATGCTGACAACCAAAACAAAAGTATCGCTGGCCTCTCTTGCGTATAAGTTCATCGCCACGGGGCGCGCGATGGCGGGCAAAAATAACTGCGTAACAGTTCGGCGGCGCGGCCTCATGTGGTCGTTGGATCTGAGCGAGGGGATCGACTTCTCGATTTATTTGTTGGGTGCATTCGAGCGCTCGACCGCAATCACCCTGGAGAAGCTGGTGAAACCCGGCGATGTGGTGTTTGACCTGGGTGCGAACATCGGCGCCCACACTTTGGGACTGGCGCGCAGCGTCGGGTCCGCTGGAAAAGTATTCGCCTTCGAGCCCACCGACTTTGCGTTTGAGAAATTGAAGCGCAACCTGGCGCTAAATCCGGAATTGCAGGCGCGAACGTATCCACGGCAAGTTTTGTTGGCGGCAGCACCTGCCGAAAACGCTCCTGATGAAATTTTCGCCAGCTGGCCTCTGGAGAAGGACGAGTCGGTGCATCCGAAGCACCGGGGACGCCTGGTTACGGCGCGAAACGCAACGATAGACACATTGGACCGCGTCGTCGAGCGCGAGGGCATTAACCGGGTGGATGTCATCAAGATGGATGTCGATGGCCATGAATTGACAGTGTTGCAAGGCGGGCTTGGAGTTCTGTCAAAATTTCGGCCCACGTTGGTGATGGAACTTTCACCGTATGTGCATGCGGAGGAGCACAACAGTTTCGCTGCGCTTGTCGCGCTGCTGCGCGATGCCGGGTACTCGATACAGCATGCCAGTACGTGGGCTCCGCTACCGCTGCAAGAGAAGGAACTCGAGGCGCTGATTCCGGACGGAGCCAGCATCAATGTAATTGCGCGATGTGCCGTAAGGCCTTGACGCTGAGTTGGGCCTTGTCACTTCGTTTTGACGCATTGCCGCGGATGGGCGAATGCGAATTTAGGTGGCACGGCTAGCTGACAGCATTGTCCGAGGCGAGTGGGCGCTTTTTTCTGAAGCCCATCTTGACGCGCACGAGGCCTACCCAGGTCATCTTCAGGAGCTGCAGGCCGTGGCGGAAGCGTTGGATATTTGTTTCACCATAAGTCCGCGCCAAATACCGTATGGGAACATCGACGATTTCGAGGCCGAGCTCGGCCGCGGGAAAGAGTAGTTCGAAGTCGCCGAAAGGATCGAACTCGCCGAAGTCTTTTCGCCAGGCTACCATGCGCTCGTAATCGTGCCGGGTAAGAAGCTTGGTGCCGCACAGTGAATCGCCGAGATGCACATCCAGGACGGCGCTGAGCATTTTTGCAAAGAAAATATTCCCCATGCGGTTCAAAAATCGCATCGCGGCGCCTTCCATGGGATAGACCAGTCGCGAGCCATTGATGAAATCGCCGTGTCCCTGGTCGTACGCGAAGGCAAATCGCGAAAGCATTTCCGGCGGCATAGTAAGATCCGCGTCCAAAATCACCAGCAGGTCTTCTCTTGCGTGCGAAAAGCCGAGCCGAACTGCATCGGCTTTGCCTTTGCCGGGTTGCTGCACGGCCAGAATGCGAAATTGATCGCGGTAGAGTGTAGCCACGCGCAGAATTTCTTCCCACGTTCCGTCGGTCGAGTGTCCCTCGACAAAAATAATTTCCGCCTCACGGCCGAGGTCCGGAAAACGCTTCAGCGCGTTTTCGATGTTTCCGCGTTCGTTGCGCGCGGGAATGACGCAGGATATTCCCTGTTTCGACGAAGGCACCAGGGGCCGCAACACGACGACGGAGGTCAAGCTCAGCCAGCGCACCAAGGGCACCAGCGGCATTACGCGGTTGATGGCGGTCCCGAGTCCCAACATTTTCCACGGGCAATACAACGCGAGTCGCAAGCGCACGATCTCGAAGCCAGCCACTTTGGCGATGTTCTGTAAATCCACACGGGTTACGAAGGTGCTGGGCAGCTCGCCCTTGCGAATTCCCAGCCGAGTTGCGAGATAGTAGGCCCAGCGCAGGTACGGGTTATAGAGCACCACGACAAGCCGTGAGGTTCGTGCGAGCTTGGTTTTCAGATGTATCAGCAGCGCTTGAATGTCGAAGTCGTAGTTGAACGTGCCGTTGATGAGAATTGCGGTGCGCTGGTCGCGCTCATGGGTCAAGTCGGGGAACGGCTCATCTTCGCCAACCGTTTCTTTGCGTGGCGCGGCGACTGCGGCGAGGAGGGCGCCTTTATCGTCTTCACGGGGCAGCCATTGGATTACGCGGTCGTAGTAGCGGGTGAGCGACGAAATTTCCACCGCGAGGAACGCGTTCATATATTGACGCCAACCGGAAATCGCAGCGCGGGGTGCGGCTTGCGGCTGGTTCTCAACTCGCTGTTTTTCCATTTCGGGTTGAGTCTGCGTCGTTTGAGCCATCTCAAACTTTGTACCATGTTTCTGGGCCGTCGGAAGTTCCGTCGCAGAGCGTAGCGTCGAGGAGGTAATCCTAATCCTGGGCCATGACGAGTGGGTTGCGACTGCCGAAGAGAAAGGTAGCGGTGACGGGTTGAACAGAGTGAGTGGTCTAGACCGGTATACGCCGGGTACCCCCACCCCCCCATTTTGCAAAAAAGGGGCTGGATTTGATTGAAAACAAAGGATTGAGGCACCAGAAAATGCTGTCGAAAACGACAAAGATGGTGGGCTGAAACGACATTCGAGGCGTTTGTTCGGTGAGGTTGGTGGAGATGCGTAGGCCCGTGGAGGGGTGAACTGCGGCGCTCATAGGGGATATTACTAGTTAATTAGCTAAAAGTCAAGATATCCGGACGGTTGGTAGTGGGTCAGTTTGATCGTCACGAGCCAAAGAAATCTGCGATCACGGCTTTGGCTTCCGGCGGCCCTGTTATTTCAAGGCGGATGGGCAAATTACCGGCCTCAATAATGATTCCGAACGTGAGAAATGGGCAGCATTGACGCTCCAGATCAACAAGGCGGGTTAGTTGGGCAAGCACTTCAGAAGTCGGCTCAAAGCGATACGCATAACCCAGAGGTAAGGGCGTGACAGTAAGAGTGGCACCACGAACGGAATCCAGAATCGTCCGTCGTCGCCCCTGCACTTCAATTTCAGTGAGTGTGCAGGCTATCGGCGGCTCCATAAGCACAGCGTAGCCGGTTGATCGAACAATTTCAAACTGACTATTACCGAACGGTGGGTAGTGGATCAATTTCCGGTTACGGTGTTTATCACGCAACTTGCACCGGCGTGTCGGTGGTCACCATGCTGCACGCGTAGCAGGACTTCGGGTCAAGAGCACCCAGCTCACGACTAGGCTCCACACCAAGCCGATTGCGGGCGAGACGAAGCGCGAATAGACGCCGTCTGGTGCCCAGAATCCGCTATTCAGCCAGGTAGTGCCGCCGAGTAACCCAAGCACGACGGCAGCGACCCCCGCCGCGAAGAGCGCGTCGAGATCAGCCGGGCCCGCCAGAGTCCAAATGCAGCGGCCATGACAAGCATCGCGCGCGGGAATGAACTCAACACGAAACCTGCCCATACGAAATCGTTGAGGCCCGATGTAAGCATTTGGTTCCCCGACCCGGCGATGGAGTACGCGAGGGCTGCGACCACCGCGATGAGCAAAAGGAAGAGTGCTCCGAGGGCGGCACTTGCGGCGGTCGCTGCCGCGCCCCAACCATCTTGTCCCGCATCCGCCACGGTGGTCCTGAGCGCCCCGGCGAACCACATA
>DATBBY010000042.1:0-37161 GCA_036270765.1 Candidatus Acidiferrum sp. | reverse complement strand
CCAGAAGCGCTGCGCGAATTTCTCGTCGATGATCACCGCTTGCGGCTTATCCGCGTTATCGTCTTCGGTGAAATAGCGCCCCTTGCGCAGAGGAATCTCCATCGTGCGAAAATAATCTGTGCCTGCGACGCGAATATCCACCTGCAACTCCTGCCCTTGGGGCGGAGTGTAGCCTTCCACGTTGATGCCTCCCCAACCTACCTCGCCTGTCAGCGGCAGCGTCGAAACCACTCCTTCCGCGACCACGCCTGGCAGGTGGGCGACGCGGCTCTCGATTTCCCTATAGAAATTGATGATTGGTTTGTCGTTTTTATTGTTTTGGTACTCCCGGCCCGCTGCGGCTACCTCCATTGTTAGCACATGATAGGTGGTGAACCCCGGTGGCACACTTTGCAATCGCACGAAGCTGCGAATCAACAGTCCGGCTCCGATCAGCAGCATCAACGAAAGAGTCAGCTCGGAAACGACCAGCAACCCCCGCAAACTGTGGCGACGCACGTACAAACCACCGTCGCTTTGTCCGCTGCGCCCGCCTGCTTTGAGCGAAGTGTTCAAATCCACTTTGATGGCGCGCCATAGCGGTGCAACGCCGAACAAAATTCCGGTCGCCAGCGAGACGCCAAATGTGAACATCAGAACCGCGCTATTGATTGCAATGTCTTCCAATCGCGGAATGTTTCCTGGGTTCATCGAGCGCACCATGTAAATACTTAGTTGCGCAACCAGCAGCCCGGCCGCACCGCCGAGAAGTCCCAAGAGAACACTTTCGGTAAGTAGCTGTCGCGCAAGCTGCTGCCAGCCCGCGCCCAAAGCTGTGCGGATCGCTACTTCCTTTTCGCGCCCTGCGGCACGCGTGAGCAACAAGTTTGCAACGTTCGCGCACGCGATCAGCAGCACCAGCCCGACCGAGCCGAGCAGCACCAACAATGCCCGGCGCACGTCCCCGACCACCTGTTCCTGCAGCCCGATGACATGCATGCCGAAGCTGGCGTCGCGCTTGTCCTTCTCGCGGATGTGACTGGCGATCATCTCAATATCCGCCTGGGCCTTTTGCACTGACACACCCGGCTTTAACCGCGCCATAATGTTGTAGTTTTCGTCGCGCCTGTTTTTCACCGCATCGGCTCCCAAGGGCAAAGGCGCAAAGATCTCCATCTTGTCCATCGGCGTTTCCGACGGCATCACCTCCGCGTCAAGCATAAAACCACGCTGCAATACACCCGCTACGATGAACGGGTTACCGTTGAGCACGATGGTCTTCCCTACAATCCCTGAATCTGAATTGAACAGGCGTTTCCAGACTGGTTCGCTTAGAATCGCCACATCCGGTTTGCCGGGCTTGTCCTCATCCGGCAGCAGCAAACGGCCAAGCAAAGACTTTGCGCCGAGCATCTCCAGAAAGCTGGACTGCGTACGCACTCCAAAAAGCCGCTCCGGCCGCTCGCGGCCCGTCAACACGAAGGTCCTGCTCTGCGCCAGCGCCATCTGGTCGAAGCAATGATTCTGGTTCTGGATGTCAATGTACTGGCCCGGAGATGGCCAGTCGCGCAGGATTCCGATTGCGGGAGAATGCAGCCACACCGCGGCCAACCGGTCCGGATGAGGATAAGGTAGCGGACGCAACAGCAGCGCATCTACTACGCTGAAAATAGCGGAATTGGCGCCGATTCCAATTGCCAACGAAGCGACAATCACCGCCGTCAATAGGGAGTTCTTGCGAAGCATTCGCAAGGCGTACCGAAGGTCTTGGAAGAATGTGTGCATTATCTCTCCCGACTATCAAATAAATGATTCTATGACCCGCGTAGCTTCCGGGAGCTATCTCGCGTAACAGCTCGAATCGAGACGTCGTCGCCGAGAAAGCTCTGGCTTGCAGGAACCACCAACTGGTTTAGTAGATGGATCCCCCGGATTGGGTGGAGCTGAGGACGCCGGCGTTGGCGGAGACGGTGTAGCTTAAGCCTCCGTTACCTTTCCACATGGAGAGGTTAAAGGCGCCGGCGGAGTCGATGCGGTACACCCCAATGTTCAGGTAAGTAAGCGGGGTTCCGGCTTGGCAGACCTGCGGCCCACCGGGAGCCTGGAGAAAATAAACCGTGCTGGAGCCAACGACAGAGGCATTTCCGCGACCATCGATTAGCAGCGCTGTTTGTTCGTCGATGGAGATGCCGCGCGGCATGCTGGACCAATTGTTGGTAAAAATGCGGCAGAGGAAAGCCAGGTCGCGGCCCATGCGATCGCGAGTGACAAAATGGGGATCGCCGATCAGCCCCTGGACGGTGGAGATATTGGCGAAGTCGCGGTCGAGTGTGAGGTAGCGGGTGAAGGGATCGGCAAGCGCCTGGCTGGAGGTGACGCCCTGACTGGCCAGCGCGGAGTAAATGAACTCGGTCAGGACGTTCATGCCGGCGCTGGTGCCGCCGACGGGAACGCCTCGCGCGATGATTGCGTTCAAAGTGCTTTCGACGGGCGTGCCCTTCCAAAAATTGAGGTAGTCGGCTTGATTGCCGCCGGCGATGAACAAGGCTTCAGCGTTCTGTATTGTGCTAGCGACGAAGGGATCGCTCGCCGCCGCGCGATTGGGAATGATCAGCGTGGCGACGGAATTTTCACTGGGACAGAGTTGCTGGATGTAAGGATTGTAGGCATCGGTGCCGGTGGCGCGAATCACGAGAAAATCACCGCCACCGCTGCGCTGGCACATCCATTGGAAAGCGGCGTCGACGTCGGTGCCGCCCCCCATAAGCACGGTGCCCGGCGTAGTTGACGCGGTGATGTCGTTTGGGCTGCCCACGCGAAAGTAGGAATAACCCTTGGCGCCGAACGTACCACGCGCGGCAAAGAGCGTCACGAATAGGCTCGCAAACAAGATGAACAATTTGTTTTTCATAATGCGATCCCTCCGAGGAAGACTTTGAGCCAAAGGATTGAGAGCGTAGGACAGGGCGCCATGATATCTCTCAAACCTCGGGGCGGCAATATATTGCAGCGATGCAGAGTAGATCGTAGTGCTGGTTGTTCCTTTGTGGCCCTCATACGAGGGTCGGTTGCGATCCTGACCAACCCAGGACGAGAAGGCGGAACGCGGATCAGGAGTCCGGTTTGCTTTGACGTCATACTAACCCCGCCAACATACCAACAGATCTGTTCTTGAATCGCGGCCCATGCTTACAGGTGAATACCGGCCCTCGATTCTTTAAGGAACTTAAGGTTTGCATTTCCGCATTTGCGTTGGGCGTGTTTCTTGCAGTCAGTGGGCAGCTTGCTGCCGCAGGTCGGAAGTTTTTGCTTTAGCAATTTCAGTTTTTCGTGCAACGCCGCTTGTATTGTGGGCAAAAAACGACGCCCACTGGCTACTCTACTGAGCATAGAACGGCTGACATCTAATGATTGGTTGACTGGCTGAAGGTTACCTAGATCGATTTCATAGCTTATTTCCCCGGCGAGAGGTCGGTCATAATTGCAGATTTCGCTATCGTTTCAAGCTCGTCTCTTAACTTTAGCCAATAATCCGCGCCGACTTCGGCCAGAAATCGTTCGTGGGCTGCCCGCCACAAGGGCAAGCTCCGCTGCAATGCCTTCTGGCCGGAGGGCGTCAGTTTCAGAAAACGGCGGCGCATCTGAGAACGTTTTGAGATCTCAATCATTTTTTCTTTTTGCAACAGCCTAACGCTGCGAGTGAGGGTGCTGCTATCGAGCATAAGCACTTTCGCGAGGGTGCCCATGGCGACGGGCTGCAATTTGGCGATACCCACAAGAATCGCGAATTGAGTAGATCGAACACCGGACTCTTGCATGAGGGTGTCGTACATGCGAGTGACGGTCCGGGAGGTTCTGCGGAAGTTGAGGCTGGCGCAATAACCTGTTCCGGTTAGGTCCAGATGCGCGAGTATATCAGACATGAAGAGAACCTCAGCCCTTTTAGAACTTGACTTGTATATACATATAAGTATAACGTATGCCCCAATGTGTCAAGAACCGGATTCTCGAATGGCCGGTAGGGGTGAGTCGTGAATTCATACGGGTCTGCTACGCCGCAGCAACAGGATATATCTTCGGCCGTTAGGCCGCAGTCCGAGAATTATCTTCGTTTTGGTCCATTTCATCTGGATGTTGCGCGGCGAGAATTGTTTAGGGAGGGATTACGCGTAAAAGTTCAGAGCAAAGTTATTGAAGCGCTGCTTATCCTGGTCGAAAATCGCGGGCAGATAATTACGCGCGAGACTTTGCGGGAACGTTTATGGCCCGGCGACACACAGATGAATTACGACGCCAATGTCAACACCACGGTGAATAAGTTACGCCACGCCCTTGGTGACTCTCACGATCTGCCTTTATATGTAGAAACGATTCCCCGCAGGGGATACACATTTATCGCGAAGACAGAATTTGTAGAACAGCCTGCGGTTCTCTCGCGAGAAAGAAGCGCACCCGCTGCGGGCCCATCTGAGAGCACGGTACATCCGTCCCTAAAAGATTTTGTCGGTGGGCTGAAGGCATCCAAATGGTTTGCCGCGGGCGCGATCTCATTGTTTGTTGGCGCGATGTTATTTGGCGCTGCTGTGGTTTTGTTTGTTTACCGAGCTTACTAGTCGATCTCAGCAAAAACTTCCGTCATTTCTTACGCTAGTGCTGCGCTCTGGCGAAAGCAATCTCGCTCCTCCTTAATGAGTCCATTCTTCGACACCAATCTATGAGAACCCAAACTGAATCATCTAAAAATATTTACAACTATCGATTGTTTATTTTAGTTAGCTTCGCTTAATTCCTTAATTCACACTCACAAAACAACTTAGCTCAGAGCCAGATTGGCTCTGCAGATGCAATTGTCTTCGTCACTACGTGCAGATACTGAACTGCACAACGGACGGAGGGTTTATGACTTGTGTCAGTCTCACGCGCGAACAAGCACATCGAATTTATGTTGGGCCCAGCTTGACGTTCTTTTTTTTAGTGGTGTCTTTACTCCTGCTGAGCTTGGCGTCCAGCGCAATGGCCCAAAGACTGGATGGGACTCTACGGGTAGTGGTTTCGGACGTTTCGGGGGCTAGCGTTACGGATGCGACGGTCACGGTTACTAACGAAGGCACAAACGTATCGCAATCGACCAACGCGTCGAGCGATGGGACTTACGAATTTCCGAATTTATTGATCGGTTCCTATACCGTCACGGTGGAAAAGGACGGATTCAAGAAATACCTTGGTAAAGGTGTACGAGTGGCGGCGAGTCAGGTCGCCGATGCCACGGTGAAGCTGGAACTGGGGGCAGCAAGCGTAGTCGTCGAGGTAACCTCGGCAGGCGATTTGATCAAGACCACTTCGTCAGAGTTAGGCTCCAGCCTCGACGGACGTGTAGTTAATGAAATACCGATCACTGTACCTGGTGGCTCGGTTCTCGAATACGCCACGCTAATGCCTAACAGCACGACCCAGCCAGGCGGTGCGTCAGGCGGGTCTGGAGGCGCGATTGGCGGTTTGCGGCCCAGATTCAACAGTTTCACGATCGATGGCGCCGATGACAACAATCAGGGGGTCAATGGTCCTACGCAGCCGGTGATTCAGGATTCCGTGGCGGAATTTACTTTGCTCACGAACCAGTTCAGCGCGGAGTACGGCCATTCGGCGGCCGGGCAATTCATTATCACCACCAAGTCGGGCACCAATAATTGGCACGGTGAAGCTCACGAATATAACCAGAACAGAAATTATTTCGCGGAAGACAATCTGCAAAAAGCAAACGGAGTGAAAAACCGATTTGACTATAACCGCGCGGGAGGGAGCATCGGTGGGCCAATCAAGAAAGACAAGCTTTTCATTTTTGGCGGTTACGAATTTCAGAACAACGGACTCGCGGCGGGAAGTCCAATTATAACTACCCCGACCGCGGCGGGTTTACAGCAAATTATGACGCTGGCGCAGCCTGACGCCGCGATCCAGACGATTCTGGCGCAAACGCCGATAGCGCCTACCAACAATTTCCCTAGTCATTGCAATTCAGGTGTTGCAGACACTACGCCAGATTTTGCATGCGTGACAACCGCTTCCGGTCGAATACCGATTCAAGTTGGAACATTCCAAGCGTTGGCCCCGAATTTTGTAAACGAAAATGATTTCATCATCAACGGCGACTTGAATCTCGGAAAGCACCAATTGAGAGGTCGATTTCTCTTCGACCGAATTCGTGGCCCACTGCCTAATCCAGCCCAGCCTCAGACCCAATTTAACGGCACATCGGCTTCGGACTCCCGAAAAATAATTTTTACCGATGCATGGACAATAAATTCGCGGTTGGTTAATGATTTCAGATTGTCGTATTCGCGACTGAACGGGCCTAACTTCGTTTCGCCCGCAGACTTTGCGACCTTTCCCAACGCGGAAGTAGACGAGCTGAGTATAAATACTGGCCCATTTCCCGGCACTCCGCAGGGGTATACGCAAAACACCTATCAACTACAGGAAAATCTGACCTACGTACGTGGACGGCATACGTTGCGAGGAGGAATTGAGATTCGCAAATATATCGACAAGACGATTTTTCTGCCACGAGCGCGAGGCGAATGGGATTGGGCGACACTGAACTCCTTTGTGAATGACTTTGTGCCGGACGGTGGAAACGGAGCGCTACAAAACGTCGGGAACGGGACCTTTGTCGGCAATGACAACGCCTTCGCAGGGTTTATACAGGACGATTTGAAAATTACCGCGCGATTGACGCTCAACCTGGGTCTGCGCTACGAATATTTCGGCACACCGCGCGATGCGAATAACCAGGCATTTAATGCCGTTGCCAATGATCCAGCCCTGGGGCTATTTTTTACCGCGCCGAAGCCGGATACAAACAACTTTGGACCGCGTATTGGTTTTGCATGGGATGTGCTAGGAAACGGAAAGTGGTCGATTCGTGGTGGCGCAGGATATTTCTATGACATTTATCCCACTAACTTCGAAACGAACAACCAGCCGCCACAGCGCCAGTTCGAAAATAATCCGGGACTTACTTGCCAGATCGCGCCGAGCACATCCTGGTGCCCCAGTTTTCTGAGCCCTGCCGACGGCACTGGCAAAGGCTTTCTCGCGGGAGGTGGGCTCTCACCATTTATCACCCCCACTTCGCAAAGTCTCGCTCGTGCGCTTACCGCCGGCTTCATTCCGGACCTGACTGCGCCCAAGATACTTAGCTGGAGCTTGAGCATTCAGCATCAATTACAGAAAGACACGAGCATTGAAGTGCGATATTTGGGAACGCACGCCATCGCGTTACCGGTGCAAATCAGGCTCAATGAAGTTTCGGCCTTCGATCCGAGGTTTCCGGGCGGGGGCCTGAAACCGTTGCCGACGTACCTGTCAACGTCACAAGTTCCAGGGACTCTGCCGGCAGGGTCGCAGCGCTTGTCGGATTTCCAAAACTTCCTGGCGCAGGGACTTTTCCAACCTTTTGCCGCGGATGGTTTCTTCGGAGTTTTGACCGACGAAGCCCCATGGGGACAATCCATATACCACGCAGGATCGGTTGATAGTATTCACCGCTTTGCACATGGGTTGTACTTGCGCGGTAACTACACGTTCTCAAAAACAATAGACGATGCCACGAATGAGCTGAATTCCAGCACCATAAATCCGAGGAGGCCGCTGGATGCGCGCAATATCTCGGCAGATCGCGGTCGTTCTGCATTGGACTTCACCCATAAGGTGGCGGTCTCATGGGTCTACGACCTGCCTAATGCGCAAGTTGGCAATAGGTTCGTCGGTGGCTTCATGCACGGGTGGGAAGTCAGCGGAAGCTATCTTTTTGAGAGTGGACAACCTGTGACACTGTTAAACGGTACTGATGCGAATGCGAATGGCAGCGGCACGGCGGATCGGCCGGTATTCAATCCTGCGGGAACATCGAATGTGCCGTCAGGAATTAACTTCGTGTGTGTGGACGGAGCCGGGAATACCAGCGTAGCGGGATCGGCGGCCGGATGTGGAGGCTCAGGAAATGTGGCGGGGTATGTAGCGGCTAACTCGGCAGCCAAGTACGTAAAAGCCGGTCTTGGAACCAATAACAACATCATCGGCCGCGACACGATCAATACGCCGGCACTGAATCTTTGGAATATCGCCTTACTGAAAAGCACGAAATTCGGTGAACGACTGAACGTGCAATTCCGAGCTGAAACTTACAACACTTTCAATCACCGAAATTTCAGCATCGGACTTCCGTCCAATAACGGAGCCTTGGATTCGACTACCAATCCGAACCCCTTTGCCGGGGGGCTGGTATTAATCACTGCACCAGGCAGCTTCTTAAACTTTCACCAATTCACCGGCGGCAACCGCACCATGCAACTCGGTCTAAAACTTATTTTTTGATGATGGTGAAGCGTCCAGTGATCGGATAGCCCGGGCCCGTTACTCCGCCACTCTTCAATCGAGCGAAACGCAACAGGTGGGGCCACAGCATGTTTTCGCTGCGGGCTTTTGTGCGCGGATGAAAGCGCTGATGAATTTGTCGCGGATTTGAGGCGCGACAGCATCGGCGTCGACGCCTGCAGCATTCAGGAGCTCTTTGGCGTTGTCCATGCTATAAATGCGCGTTGGTTCGATGTCGATTGATGCGAATCCTGCGGCGGCCAACTTTTGCTGGTATTCCGTGTCTGTCAGGGCGCCTGCGACGCAGCCTACCCAGAGCTCCATGCTCTTGCGAATCTGTTGCGGGACTTCTCCTCTAACTACCACATCGGAAATTGCGAAACGGCCGCCGGGCTTTAGTACGCGAAACGCTTCGCGCAGAACGCGGTCTTTGTCGCCGGAGAGATTGATGACGCAGTTCGACACGATGACGTCCACGGAGTTATCGGGTAATGGGATATTTTCGATTTCACCTTTTAGAAATTCGACGTTGGTCAGGCCGGATTTGCGTTTGTTTTCTTCGGCCAATGTAAGCATCTCGTCAGTCATGTCCAGACCGTAGGCTTTTCCTTTGGGGCCGACGCGGCGCGCGGAGAGAAGAACGTCAATGCCTCCGCCTGATCCCAAGTCGAGAACGATTTCACCGGGCGCCAGCTTTGCGAGAGCGATGGGATTGCCGCAGCCCAGTGAAGCGCGCAGGGCGGCTTCCGGGACGGAGCCGGCTTCGTTTTCGCCGTAGAGATTCGCGGTGATGGGATCGCATCCGTCGATGGCGGATGCGGGACTCGAGCCGCAACACGCCGAGGCCTGACCGGAAGCGGCGCGTTTGGCTGCCTCGCCGTACTTTTCCTGCACGATAGATTTGATATTTTCTGAACTCATTTGTGTCTGCCTTTCTACCTGGAAATCGAAACTAAATCTTTTGGTGCGACCACATGGTTGCGCGTGCAGCATTCGGCGTAGAGGAAACCGAGAAGATCTTTGAGGGCGTCAATATTGGCGCGATACCGGAGGTAGGTTCCTTCGCGACGCACGGTGACGAGGTTTTCGTTTTTGAGCTTGTCGAGGTGGTGCGAAAGCGTGGAATTCGGGATGTCGATTTCGGACTGAATATCTCCGACGATCATGCCTTTGGGTTCCGCGGTCATCAAAAGTTGCATGATGCGGAGGCGCGCTTCGGTGCCCATGGCGGAGAACATATCGGCGAAGCGGGCAATTTGAGCGGGTCTCGCGTTTGGCATGTTTCGATAATACTGGAAATATGGAATAAGTGTCAAGTGCTATTTGGATGCGATAGGCGCTGTCGACCAGCGTGCCATCGGGATCGCAAAGCATGGGGGCACCGGGACTGCTCGGCGCGGCGCAGTGTCGTTTGCGCTAGATTGTTCTTCATCGGCAATCGTTCTTTTTAATCAACAAATTTCAAAAAAGCGACAAATGCTGTCAGATTTTTTTCAGAGCATTTATTGCCGAGGTTAGAGACTGGCGATTCTTAAAAAAGTCCTGCCAGGGGTCCGGAGCGCTCAACCGCTTTGCGTAGTTGCCGAGGTTAAATTCCGAAGGATCGAGTTCGGGGCTAACTTCCGACCACGAAAGTGGGGTTGAAAATGGAGCTTTGGGGCGGCGGCGGACAGAATATGGTGCTACTACCGTCTGGCCGAAACCGTTGCGGTACGGATCGAGATAAACGCGTTGCTTGCGGGCGGCAATGGAATGCTCTACGGTCAGTTCTTTGGGGAACTGCGCTGCGAGGCGAGCGACTAGCGATTCCGCGAAAGACAAAACTTCGTCGACGTCAGCCTCCGGCTTAATGGGGACAAAAACATGAAGGCCGCGGCTACCGGATGTTTTGGGAAAGGATTCCAGTTTCAAGACATCGAAAACTTCCTTGAGGCGCAGGCCGGCGCGCGCGGCGTCGCTAAATTTTCCCGATTGCGGATCCATATCGAAGCAAACCCAGTCGGGTTTGCGCAAGGAAGAAGCGCGGCTGCCGGATACGTGGACGGCGATGCAACCGAGATTCGCCAGCGCAAGTTGCGTGGCAAGAGAGCCGCCGACGACGTAGTTTGTTGATTTGCCGGACTTGCCAACGTGAGCGATCCGCTTGGTGGGCGTGCCGGGCGGCAGGCTCGAAGGGGCTTCTTTTTGATAGAAACAACCTCCGCGCATGCCGTCGGGGCAGCGCTCGAGAGAGAGGATGCGATCTTTTACGTACGGTTGAAGCTTGGGAAAAATGTCGGCGTAAAACTCGATGAGTCGGAGCTTGGTGTAGCCTTTTTCGGGCCAGAAAATCTTATTGGGATTGGAAACGGTGATCGGGAATTTGGATGACGTCGGAGACGCTTGGGGTGTTGTTTCGCTTTTCCTGCGCGTTGTGTTGGCAGACTTGGAATTCTTCGCGGACTTGGGCGATTTTCGAGGTTTCGTTGATTTGGTTTGTTTGGTTTTCATGCCGCAAACTCCGGCATGCGGACTTCCTGCGGGCTTTTGTCATCGCGAAGGCCGAGAAAAACAGGCTGACGAAGTTTCTTGTCGCTGGTCCATTCCTGGTAGGAAATTTGGGCGACGAGTTTCGGAGACAGAAAGGTGACGTCGCGGCCTCGTGGAGGATCGACGAAAGGGCTTTGCTGGCGAACCAGTGGTCTGAAGTTCTTAAAGAGCATGGCGAGAGTTTCTTCGTTGAATCCGGTGCCTACTTTTCCCACGAAGTGAAGCTTTCCGCGATCGTAAGCGCCGAGAAGAAGCGCTCCGAAATGGCTGCGCGAGCCGGAGGGCTCGGTAAATCCGCCGATCACGAATTCGTCTTCCTGATGGACTTTCACTTTTAGCCAGAAACTGGAACGGCCTTCGACGTATGGCGACGCGAGATCCTTGGCCACTAGGCCTTCAAATTTTCGTTGGACGGCGAGACGGTAGGCTTCCAAGCCGTCGGAAGCCAAGCGCGAAGAGGGGACGATTAATTTATTCTGCGGCGTTTTACTTCGAGTCCGACTGCCGCGCTTCTTGGGTGCGAGGGATTCTTCCAGGGCAACGCGGCGCTCGGATAGCGGGCGGCGGCGCAAATCCTGCCCGTCTTTGTAGAGGCAATCAAAAACGGCGAAAACGGATTTGCCGGTACTCAAATTTTGCAGCAGTTGAAACCGGGATACGCCTTCGCGATCAAAGACGGAAACTTCGCCGTCGAGCAAAAGGGTGGAGGGACGGAGAGTGCTCATCGTAGTAGCAACGTCGAAAAAGCGATCGGTGCGGTCGATGGCATTACGGGAATAGAGACGAACGCGCGAACCTTCTTTGTAAGCGAGGATGCGGTAGCCGTCGTACTTTTCTTCGTAGACCCAGCCGGATTTGTGGAATGGCTCGCGCACCAGTGTGGCGAGCATTGGTTGAGCACGGAATGGAATTTGGTCTGGCAAAGGAATGGGAGGAGCGGAAGCTCCACCTCACGAGGAAGTTTTTCGACGTTTTGGGGTACGGGCGCTGAGGGTTTTGGAGGCGGAGGCCGGGCGAGCGCTTTTCGCAGAAGTGGTTCTTGAAGTTTTTGGGGCTTTGGCTGATTTGGCGGTGGTCTTGATGGTTGGGTCGCCGGTTGCGGCTTTCTCGACGTCACCACCAGCATCGCGGGCAATTTCCGCCAGCAGGCGATTCGAAACGGCTGAGCGCGGCATTTCCTGGGCTACATCTACGGTGGGGGATGCGAAGGAGTCGCGATGTTTGATTAACAGCCAAGAGGTTTTGGAGCTACTGCCATAACCGCGGGTTCGAACGAGGACCCAGGAGCCTTTTAGTTTTTTTCCGTGCAGAGTAAATTTCAGGTCGCCTTTTTCAAGGGCCGCAGCGACGTCCGGGCTTTCGGGAGTCCAGGTGCCTTGATCCCAAACCATTACGGTGCCGCCGCCGTATTCGCCTTCGGGAATTACGCCCTCAAAGCTGGCGTAGTCGACGGGATGATCCTCAACCTGCATGGCGAGGCGCTTTACGGAGGGATGGAGCGAAGGGCCTTTAGGAACTGCCCAAGACAGAAGAGTGCCGCGAAATTCGAGACGGAAATCGTAATGGAGTTGCGAAGCACGATGTTTCTGAATCACGTAAATTAAGGATGACTTGGGCGTTTTGGGCGTGGTTTTCTCTCCGGAGGGTTCCGGGGAGATTTTGAAGTCACGTTTTTTGCGATATTCGTTTAGGGGCATTTTTGAATTCTACAGATAACGTGATTGCGAGAAAAAGTAAAGCCGGGCCCGCATGTGCGACTTCCATGCGAGCCGGACTCACCTTACTCGGTTGATTAACTATTCTTCGTGCCCTGACGGCGGAGCGTTTTCGATGTCCCGGTTGCCGCTTTCGCGGTTTTCGGATCGAGTGGGATTCTCCCGGTTTTCCGCAGGTTGGTTGTCTGTGCGGCTTCCAGTTCCTGGTCCGGTGCCTTCGGTTTCCCCGGTGCGATCGGAAGTAAGTTCGCCGCTCGGGTCGATGTCCGTTTCCTTTAAGCGGCGCTTCTGGTCAGGGCCGTTTTGTGAGGTCATAAAATTATGCCCTGGCGGTCTTGGCCTTCTTGCGCGCCGGCACCTCTTCTTCGTCTTCCGAGGAGCGTTCCTCTGAGCCCTCGCCCATGGCTCTCACGTTAATTTCGCTGGCCATGTCGGTGAGCTTCTGGTCGGTTTCCTTTTCTTCTTCGAGGGTTTGTTCCAGGAGCTGCACGGCGGTGTCTTCGCCGAGCAATTCGGCGTAGGTTCGGACGGTGCCGTAAGCGGCGATTTCGTAGTGCTCAACGCGCTGGGCCGCGGAAATTAGAGCCGCGTCCATTACATCATCTTCGAAATCCTCGCCCATCATTTCCTGGCCTTCCGCTACGAGACCTTCCATACCCTTGCACTTCTTGCCGGACGGCTTCTCGCCCAGTTCCTTGAAGATCTGCTCAAGGCGCTGCACGTGGCCGCGAGTCTGCTCAAGATGCTCTTCGAAGCCGGTGCGAAGTTCTTCGGAATTAGCGGCCTTGGCCATTTTCGGAAGAGCTTTCACCAACTGATTTTCTGCGTTGTAGATGTCCTTCAGTTCATCGATATAAAGTTCCTTAAGAGCCTGGTGTTCCATAATATTTCCTCCATAAATTTAAGCAGCAACTTCAAAGTACAGTGCAGTCCGGTTGGTGGCCATCCAGCGGAGTACCTAACGGACTGTCTCAGTTCGTGTAGCGACAACCCCAGGGACAAAATTTGAAAATCTAACGAGGCGTGCCATCGGCGTGCCTCGCTAACGCGGGATGTTTGCAACTACAGTCAATCAAGTCCATCGGTGAAACGGTGTATTCAGGCGCAGACGGGCGAGTCTTGAGGGGCAGCGCGCCCGGCAAACACAGAATGGGCTTGGCTTTCACGACAGGGTGCGGGTCTGCTAGACTAAGGGCTATCGGTTTTCGAATAATCCGAAGAAGCAGGTCTAAAAATGGCGATGAAGTGTGAACTTTGCGGCAAAGGGCCGCATTACGGTAACGTGATCAGCCACGCGAATAATACGCGGAGGCGGCGTTGGAACCCTAATCTGAAGCGGGTCCACGCATTGGTGTCGGGAGCTCGAAAGCAAATGCGCGTGTGCACGGCCTGTATTCGAGCGGGCAAAGTAAAGAAAGCTGCCTGAGCAATCACTTGGTTGCCAATCCGTTGCGATGCGTTTTTCCTGTGCGCGCGAAGTGCGCGGTCCACGGGAGTGTGCGTGTATCCATGTTGAGACCCTTCGCTCTTGCAGGATTGGTGGCTGTCGCTGGCGTGGCGAGCTGCAATCGACAGGTTCAGCATTCGCCGGATGTGTGGGCGGTAGTGAATGGAAAAGAGATCCGCAAAGATGAAGTGGAGAAATATTACCGGACGCGGATAAATCCGGAAGGGCAAGCGCCTTCGCAAGAGGAAGCGTTGTCGCTGAAGCTTAATGTGCTGGATGAGCTGATCAACAACGAAATTCTGATTGAGCGCGCCAAGAAATTGAACCTGGAAGCCAGCGATGGCGAGGTGGAAGACAAGTTTACGGAGCTGAAGAGCCCGTTTACGGAAGATGAATTTCAGCGGCAACTGAAAGAACGCGGTGTGTCCGTGGATGATTTGAAGCGGGATCTGCGGCGGCAGCTTTCGATCCAGAAGCTTTTGAACCGCGAAGTAGTGGCCAAAATTTCGATCACCGACCAGGATGTAGCGGATTTTTACAACGCCAACAAAGCGCAATTTAACGTGGCGGAGCCGCAATTCCGAATCGCACAGATTGTTGTTACTCCCCGAAAAGAACCACAAATCCGCAACCGTAAGAATGATGATGCGACGAATGAGGCGGAAGCGCAACGAAAAGTGAAGATGCTGATGGACCGCCTAAACAGTGGCGCGGACTTCGCGCAACTGGCCATGGATTATTCGGAAGACATGAATTCGGCGGCGACCGGCGGGGACATGGGGTATGTGCCGGAGTCGGCGCTGAACCAATCTGATCCGGCGCTTAAAAAGCTGGTGCTGGGTTTGAAACCAGGACAGGTGAGCCAGCCAATTCAACTAAAAGAGGGTTACAGGATTTTGAAACTGATTACGCGAGAATCCCCCGGGCTGCGGGGACTTTCCGAACCGCAGGTACAGCAAACGATTCGGGATACATTGCGAAATCGCAAAGAGCAGTTGTTGCGCGCGGCATATTTGGCGATTGCGCGAGATGAAGCGCGCTCCACAAATTACCTGGCACAACAGGTGATTGAGACGGCGGGTAAACTCCCGGACGGCGGGAGCGCGGATACTGCCGTGAAGCCAGTGGGGCAGCAGTAGGCAATCGTTGTTCTTTGCAAAGGCATTCGAACAAAAGCATGCGGCGTTGTTCGGCCATAAACTCTCATTAGCACCCCTGCCTTCGGCCTCGCCCCAGAACCCAACACACTTTTCCGACAAAATGTTCAGCCATGCGGTCGGCTCTGAACTTTTGAAACGCGACTTGCGCGAATTCGCGCCGATGCCTCAGGATTAGGGTTCACTTTTTTTCAATTTGATTTCCATTCAGCTCCACAGGGAATCCGAGAGCATGTCGACGGGTGCGCGTTTTAATTATTGGCGCGGGGCTGGCTGGATTATGTTGCGCGAAGCGGCTTACCGAAGCGCGCATCACATTCAAATTGTGGAAGCGTCGGATGGGATTGGTGGGCGGGTGCGCACCGACGAAGTAGACGGATTTTGTTGGACCGCGGATTTCAGGTGCTGCTCACTGCGTATCCTGAGGCGAGCAAAGTTTTGGATTACTCGCGGCTTGATCTTAAATCTTTTTCTCCAGGGGCATTGTCCTGGTTTGCGGGACGCATGAACCCGATCGTTGATCCGTGGCGCATGCCTGGTATGTGGCGAGAGGCCTTGAGGTCGGAATTTGGCACGCTGGGAGATAAATTGCGCATGGCGCGGCTGCGCAGCCGTTTGAAGCACACTTCCATTGCAGAGATTTTCAAGCGGCCGGAGCGCTCGACGAAGGATGCTCTGAAATCCGAAGGATTCAGCCAGGAAATCATTCACCGTTTCTTTCGGCCATTTCTCGGCGGGATTCTGCTGGATGGCGAATTGAAAACGACGAGCCGGATGTTTCAGTTTGTGTTCAAGATGTTGTCTGAGGGATCGACCAGTGTCCCCGCGCGGGGCATGGGAGCGATTCCGGCGCAGATTGGGGAGAAATTCAGGGCGGATTCGATGCGCTTGAACTCGCGAGTTGAATCGCTGCACGAAAATGAAATTACGCTGGCAGGCGGGGAAAGCATGCGTGCCCGCGCAATTGTGGTGGCCACCGACGGGCCGGCAGCGGCGCATCTGGTAGGAGAGGCGGAACCGGCGTCGCGAAGCGTCAGCTGCTTTTATTATGCAGCGGAGGAGCCTCCTGTACCGCGACCTATGCTTACGCTGAACGGCGATGGCGCCGGCCCCGTGAATAACTTTGCGGTGATGAGCCAGGTGGCGCCGTCGTACGCGCCGGCAGGAAAACAGCTCATCTCTGTATCCGTACTTGGGACGCAGGAACTCACTGAAGCGCGGTTAAGTGGGTTCGTCATTGCACAAGTGAAAAATTGGTTTGGCGCGGTGGCCCGGTCGTGGCGGCTTTTGAAAAGCTACAAAATACCGCATGCTCAACCGCGACAATACCCAGGCGCGCTGGAACCTCCGGAGCGCTCAGTGCGTGTTCGCCCGGGCATTTATGTGTGCGGAGATCATCGGGACAATGCGTCGATCAACGGCGCCATGCTCAGCGGGCGGCGGGCCGCTGAGGCAGTGATTGAAGATTTTGCACGGTAGTATTGGCAAATGCTTTCCGCACGAATGGACAAAAAGCCAGCTGTTCGATAACTGGGACTTACGTACCATTGACGATATATCTACTGGGCTCGAAACTGTACTCTATGGCCCGTTATTCCGCCTTTCTCGGCCTTCAGGTGGAAGTCCAATATCGCGCGGGCGACATCCTGCTGCCAGCCTCGGGAACCTTTGTGGGTGACACCGGGCGCTCCATTTTCCTGGAGCAGAACCTCGAACAGAAGGGCCAGCACCGGCACTTTCGTTGGGAAATCCCTTACCCTTGTATCGTGCGTTTAGCAGAGAAACCGGAGACTGTAGAATCTGCCGCACAAGACAGAACCCTTATTTCGCAGCCCACCGCGGCAGAAACCGCCCAAACAGCCGACGCAAACCAGGAACAAGAAAGCGAGGAGGAGGAATCCGCTGTAAATCGCTTAAAAGCCGCGGTGATTTTCCCGCGACCTCAACGATCAAACATTTAACAGCCAGCCTTATTTTTCTGCTTTTTTCATCTCACGTTCCCTGCACTGGATCTTCCCTCCTTCGAAAAATTGAATACGCTACAATCGACTTCGCTGCTTGAATAAAATTGCTGAGATGTTTTTCGACGAGCGGAGGTTTTTGTGAATTCCGTAATTGGACCGCAAACGAAGGTGGGATTAATTGGCCTGGGGTTGATGGGCAAGCCCATGGGTATGAATTTGTTGAAAGCCGGCTTTCCCTTGACGGTTTGGAATCGCACCGCGTCGCGCGCTAATGAGCTGGTTGCCGTTGGAGCGAAACTTGCGTCGTCGCCGCGGGAACTGGCTGCGAATTCTGAAATTGTGCTTTCCATTGTCAGCGATCCGCCGGCGCTAGAAGAAGTGCTGTGGGGGCAGAACGGCGCGATGCAAGGGTTTCAGCGTGGCAGTATTTATGTTGATTCGAGCACGGTGTCTCCTACTCTTGCGCGAAAGGTAGCCGCCGCTTGCGAGGAACGAGGGGTGCGCTTTCTTGACGCGCCGGTCACCGGAGGCGATTGGGGGGCTAAAAAAGGCGAACTTGTTTTCATGGTGGGAGGCGATGGCGCGACGCTGACCGAGATTGAGCCGGTCTTACGCGTGTTGGGGAAGAAATGGTTTCATCTTGGGCCCAATGGAGCGGGTCAAATAATAAAGCTGGCAATGAACCTGATACTGGCGTTAGAGGTGGACGCGCTGGCCGAGGCGCTTGCGCTGGTGACCGCCGCGGGCTTGCAGGGAGAAAAACTGGTGGAGGTCATGCAGTCCAGCATGGCGCGATCAGGAGTGCTAGACATCAAGTCGCAGAATTTCTTAAAAGGCGACTACACGCCAAGTTTTCCCCTGCGATTGATGCACAAGGATATGAGGCTGGCGCTGGAGCTTGCGCAGCAGACACACGTGGAGCTTCCGGCTACCGAGGCTGCATTCAAGACTTATTCCACGGTGAAAGAAGCGGCGAAAGAAGACCTGGACTATTCGGCAGTTATGAAGTTCTGGAAGAAATAGGTTTGGCGTAACGAGTTCTTGAACGCAAAGTTGTTTCCTTGCCGATTACGGGCGCGCGTCCGGCGAGAAAAATCCAATCGGCAGGTCGCGAGCAGTGCGCAATCCCGCCGGGGCATCGAGAATCACGAGGATGGAATTTACCACCACCGAGGCGGTGGCGATGTCTCCGGGCGATCCGCCTGGGATGGTCAAGCTTATGTTGGGATGCCCTTGCAGTGCCACGGTATCACCCGGTTCTTTAGCGCCCACGTACATTTGCAATTCGAGATGAACTAGTTCTTTGCCGTTGGAAAGACCGCGGGCGATTTGATGAACGCCTGCGGCCTGTCCCGCCTCAACGGTCAAGTATTGGGTTTGGACTCTTTCTGTGGCGATCATCGGGTCGATCGTTTCGGTAATTTCATTAACGTCGAGGTTCAAGCTATCTGCCACCATGGCGACGGATTCTGGCAGGCCGACATGTTTAATAGTGCCCGCGGATACTTTTTCACGGAATTCATCTAGAGACAATCCTGCGCCGATTTTTCTTTGTAGCGGCTCACGGCGCTTGGCTGCATCGACCACGCGGCGTCCGCTGGCATGCTCAATACGCTGCGATACGGCTGCAAGAGTGACCAGCAGCTTGTCCAGGACAAATCCGGGATTGACGCCTGTACCAACCAGAGCCACACCCCACTCTTTCGCGGCCTTGTCGAGACGCGCGGCCAGCTCGGGATAAGTGCGATACGGATAGGAAAGCTCTTCGCAGGTCGATACCACGCAGGACTCGGCTTCCAGGCAGGCCAGCAGTTGATCCATGACCTTCGGCAGCGACGACGAGGTGGAATGGATTACCACGTCCGCGGCTTGGCCCAGCACTTGAGAGGGGTCGTCTGAAATTTTCACGCCCCAGGGAGCATCGGTGGCGCCGACAATTTCGCCGAGGTCGCGGCCCACCTTGGCCGGATCGGTATCGATCGCGCCAATAATTTCGATGGCGAACTTTTCGCGCATTAACCTGGCGATGGAGGCGCCGATAGGACCGACGCCGTATTGGATGGCGCGAATTTTCTTTTTCAATGTGTTGGCCTTTTACGTAGCTTTGGCACGCCGCGCATTTTGTAAGAAAACGAAACCTTTACGATAGAGGAATTCGCCAGAGCAGGCAACGCCAAAGGCCATAAATCTGCTTAGGAGGCTTGCCGTGAGTGTTTGAATCGCCGCATACTTCCAACACCGGAGAACTCAAATGGCTGAAAAAAAACTCACCGAAATAGAAGTCAAAGAGCGCCTGAGTGAGGCGGCTGGCTGGAAATTGCAAGGTGGCAAGCTTCACCGCGCGTTCGAATGCAAGGATTTCGTGGCTGCTTTTGGAAACATGACTCGCGTGGCGCTGGTTGCGGAAGCGATGAACCACCATCCGGAATGGTTCAATGTGTGGAATAAGGTGGTGATCGACCTGAATACCCACAGTGTTGGTGGCATCAGCGAGCTGGATTTCAAGCTGGCGGGAAAGATCAACGAAATTTTCGGCGGCTAAGACATGCGAACGCCGGGTATACCGTTGTTCTACATGTTCGGTAACAAACAAACACCCCAAGGTTAGCGGCCCTTAAAAGTTGACACAGGCCATCGTAGATGCTAAAAACGCAACAACGACAAGCCTATGGACGGTGAGTCTCCTGACGCACTGTTTACCGCAGGAAGCGAATGAGGCTGTAGTCTTGCCTGGCAGGGCAGGCTACTGAACCCGTTCAGAAGCTGTCATGCATCACCCCACCCCGGGAGGTGAAACTGTTGCTTTCACCTCCTACTTTTTTGTCCCGAGCCTCTTTAATCCCTTGTTTATCAGTCAGATAGGTTTTGTGTGAGCGCACTCCCCCGCGTGTTGGCTAGAATGGGTCCGCAGTGATCACAAAGCTCAGTTTTCGCGCATGAGTTCCTCACCGCCGCTGCTTAACCTCCAGCACGTGACGATTTTTCGTGGGACGGCAAACGGTAGCGCGGTCGCCGACGCGGTGCCCGCTGAAATGGCGCGCCCTGCGCTTGATGATATTTCCCTGCGTATCGATGCTGGCGAACACGTTTGCATCCTGGGGCCTAATGGCTGCGGGAAATCGACGTTAATCAAGACGATTACGCGGGAGTGCTATCCGGTTGTCCAAGAAGGATCGTCCATCTCGATACTGGGGCGCGAACGCTGGAATATTTTTGAGTTGCGGTCGCTGTTGGGCATCGTGTCGCCAGATCTTCTGGGGGCGTGCACTACGGACGCCACAGGCCGCGATGTGGTGTTATCAGGATTTTTTAGCAGCACGCGGATATTCCCACATCATCACCCCGACCCGAAGCAATTGGCGCTGGCCGATCGCGCTTTGGAACGCATGGGGGTTGCGCACCTCGCAGGCCGCGCGGTGGCGCGCATGTCTTCGGGCGAAGCCAAACGAACGCTGATCGCGCGGGCACTGGTTCACGATCCGCAAGCTTTACTTTTTGATGAGCCTAGCAATGCGCTGGATATTGCCGCGCAATTGCAGTTGCGCGCAGCGATGCGAGCGCTGGCGCAATCGGGAATCGCGATTCTGCTAGTGACGCATCACGTCTCAGAGATAATTCCCGAGATAGAGCGCGTAATTTTGCTTCGCGAGGGGCGTGTTATCGCGGACGGGCGAAAGGATGAAGTGCTTACTTCCGAAGGTATCTCGGGGCTGTTTGGTATTCCGTTACGAATATCGCAGCAGGATGGTTATTTTCACGTCCGGGAATGATCGGAACAACGCTACGGTGATGAAACGGCGAAAGATTTTGGAGAACTACAACTCAGTGGTCAGTTGGTCGTTGTCGCTAAAATCAACGAGCATGTTATCCAGCAAGCGCGTTTCGCCAAATTTCGCAGCAATCAGGACATAGGCCTTGCGATTGATGTGCTTCAAAGGCTCGAATGTCTGGGCATCCACAATTTCTGCATAATCAAGTTTGGCTCCGGATTCGCCCTCTAGAATGCGGTGCATGGCGGACTGCAAGGAAAGGGTATCTCGAGTGCCCTTTTGCAAAAGCAGTTGCGTGGCTTGCAACGCGCGATGCAACACCGTGGCAAATTGGCGATTACTGGCATTCAAATAGACGTTTCTCGATGACATGGCCAAGCCGTCGGGCTCGCGTTCGATGGGGCAGATTACAATTTCACAGTCGAGATTCAGATCTTTTGCCATGCGCGAAATGATGGCCGCCTGCTGCGCGTCTTTTCGTCCAAAATACGCAAAGTGCGGCTGAACGATTTGCAAGAGTTTCATCACCACGGTGCTGACACCGCGGAAGTGGCCGGGCCGCAAGCGGCCTTCCAGGCGCTCGCTCAACCTCTCGACGGTTACGTAAGTGGAATAGTTCGGGGGATAAATGTCTTTCGCTTCCGGGAGGAACAGGGAGTGCACACCGGCATTCTCCAGTTTTTCAGTATCGGACGACAGAGTGCGCGGATACTTCGCGAAATCCTCGGAGGGGCCGAACTGGGTGGGGTTCACGAAGATACTGGCCACTAGGGAAGAACACTGCTGCCGGGCCTGCTTGATCAGCGACAGGTGGCCTGGATGCAAAGCGCCCATGGTGGGAACCAGGCCGACAATGCGATTTTCGTCGCGCTGCTTGCGCGCGAATTCTTTCATCCAGGAAACAGTTCGAATGATTTCCACGAGGGTGGTGGGTCAGGCGTTTGCGGCGCCGGCACGCTCGCGATAAAAATGGATTACATCAGTGGAGAGTGGCTTGGCACCTAATTGCCTGAGCATGGTAGTGATTTGTCCGCGGTGATAGGTTCCATGATTGACCAGATGCTGCATCGACAGCCATAAGGGATTGGTGTATTGGCCGAATTTGAGTGTGCGGTATTCATGAGGTCCGTCCAAATCGCTTTGCGTGACGCGGGATGCGAACTTACTGAGACGCGCTTGATCCTCTTGCCAACGCGTTCGTAGCGCTGAAATCTCATGGAACTGCCCGACATCGGGCAGGGACGCAGGCGAGCGGCCGTCGAAGCGTTCCATCCAAATCCACTCGGCACCCCAAATGTGCGCGAGGGTATCGCGCACCGAAGAAAAGCTGGAGCCCAGCGGCCTGGTGAATTGTTCCACGGTCAGCGAGGCAGCGCCGTCCAGGGAGCGCCGATTAGCCCAGGCATTGTAATCGTAAAGAAAACGAATGTCGTCCGGCGACATCTATTCCTCCAGTGGATTGTAACCTGGCCGATTTAGCCGGCGATGGAAATGGTTTTACGGTTTTTGCCGCTTTGCGGCGTGTGGTAAGACTCGGCATCCGAAGGAAATGCGACGTTGCGGACGTCCTCGCAGTATTGACGTACCGCACCCGAAATTATTTCTCCCACGCCCGCGTATTGGCGAGAAAACCTTGGAGTCTGGCCAAACGTCAAGCCCAGCATGTCGCTTAATACCAGGATTTGACCGTCGCAATCGGGGCCCGCGCCGATGCCGATGGTGGGGATGCGCACCTCTTTCGTGATTTGGGCGGCCAATTCTCGCGGAATGGCCTCCAACACAATCGCAAAGGCGCCAGCGGCTTGTACCGCGTGAGCATCGCGCAGCAATTGTTCGGCGCCGACTGCCGTTTTGCCCTGCACGTGGTAACCGCCCAAGGCGTTTACGGATTGCGGGGTCAGGCCCACGTGAGCCATTACGGGGATTTCCGCTTCAGAAAATCGCGAAATGAGTTCCAGCCGCCGCTCGCCGCCTTCCACTTTTACGGCTTCCGCGCCGGCATCTTTAATGAAGCGCATTGCGTTGCGCACAGATTCAGCCATGTCGGTGTGGTAGCTGCCATAGGGCATATCCGCGACCACAAGAGCGCGATGGGCGCCGCGGCGAACGGCGCGGGTGTGATGCAGCATCTCCTCGATGGTCACGGGAAGCGTACTGTCATAGCCCAGGACCACCATACCCAGCGAGTCGCCGACAAGTATGACGTCCACGCCAGCCTCATCGAGCAAGCGGGCGGTCGGATAGTCGTAGGCCGTGAGACACGCGATTTTCTTGTAGGTTGGGGAGCTTGCCTGGGATTTTCGCTGCTGGATGTCCGGAACGGTGATCTTTCCGCTGCCGGCGTTCGAAGTAAAACTCATGTTGGCCTCCGGTGCCGCTCCTTAAATTCAGGATGCAGCCCTGTACCTATGATTTGTGCAGAATAACAAAAAATTGCGTGAACCGCCAGAAGCGTGGCTAGCCAGTTAGTACCAGCACCGCTGGCCTATATCAGGTTCTGGGATCAGCCCTTCTGGCTTTGCGTCACTGCCGCGCGATGGATGGCTTGGCGAATGCGCTGGTAAGTTCCGCAGCGACAGATGTTGCCGCTCATGGCGTCGTCAATTTCCGCGTCGCTTGGCGATGCTTTTTTAGAAAGCAACGCCACTGCGGACATGATTTGTCCCGGTTGACAGTATCCACATTGGGGAACGTTGATTTCCATCCAAGCCTGCTGGACGGGATGAGTGCCGTCGGTGGAAAGTCCCTCGATGGTGGTGATCTTTTTGCCCGCGACATTGGATATGGGGGTCACACAAGAACGGGCGGCTTCACCCTCGATGTGTACCGTGCAGGCTCCGCACAGCGCCATTCCGCACCCAAACTTTGTGCCAGTCATGTTCAGCGTGTCCCGCAATACCCAGAGGAGCGGCATCTGGGGGCTAACATCAACGGTTTGCGGCTTGCCGTTCAGTACAAAACTGATAGCCATGGTTCCCCCGATATAAAAATACCGCTGCTAACAAAACCAGTTTGGAAAGCGGAAACGAGAATATCCTACAACAGTTTTGGCGATGCAAAGGCAAGCGCGAAATTATTTGGGAGGCGCTTGCGGGTTGGGGGCCTGAGCGGCGGCTTTATTCTGGATGGAAAGCAGCTCCACTTCGAATATTAGCGTGGCGTTAGGACCGATCTCTTGGCCGGCACCGCGGCTCCCGTATGCGAGTTCGGCGGGAAGAAACAATTGCCATTTTGATCCCACGGGCATTAGTTGCACAGCTTCTGTCCATCCTTTAATCACGCCGCTGACTGGGAAAGTGGCGGGTTGTCCGCGCTTGTAGGAGCTGTCAAATTCAGTTCCGTCAAGCAGCGTGCCGCGATAGTTGCAAACAACCGAATCGGTTGCGGTGGGTTTCGGTCCGGTGCCTTCCTTAAGGATTTTATATTGCAGACCGTCGGGCAAGGCCACGACCCCTTCCTTGGTTTTGTTTTGTGCCAGGAAGTCCTCGCCGGCCTTTTTGTTAATTTCTCCGGTTTTCTGCATGGCTGCCTCCTGCTTGGCGCGCAACTCTCCGGAGAACTTGGTCAGAGCCGTTTTCATTTCGTCGTCGGTGAGAAGCAATTTCCCCCCGGCGATCGCGTCTTTCATTCCACGACTAATAATTGCGGGATCCACGTCCACGCTATCCTTATGCATCTGCTTGCCGATGTTTACTCCAATGGCGTAGCTGGCTTTATCTTTATCGGTTTTCAATGCGAGTGGGGCTCTGGCGCCGGTAGCGGTGCGCGGCTTGGCCGGAGTAGTCCCCGGGGTTTTGGTAGCCGGACTGGTTTGAGATTTAGGCGCCGGAGTCGTTTGAGTTTTAGGCGCAGGCGCAGAAGTATCTTGGGAAAGCATGGTGCTGCTAGTAAGCAGCCCGATGACGAACAAATTTAAAGCAATGGTTAATGTTTTTTGCATACAGGTATTGTCACATCGGCTTGCAAGCTGTGCAAATGGGATATGGTCGGAACGGGCCATAAGGAGCGAATAGCGGTGTGTGCTCATTTTTCGGGGAGAATCCTAGGCGGGAACTGTTCTTGCGGGCGCTTCAGGAGCACGCGGAGCACGAGGAGAATCCGGCTCGACACCACGCCAACCCACCGGGCGGCCGCTGACCGCTTCTTTCACCGAACGGAAGAGCACTACGTACATTAATTGGCGATAGTAGAAGCGCTGTAAGAGAACAGGAATGAGCAGGGTCCAATCTTCTTTACGCTCCAGCGCGAAGGCCACCATGCAGGTGAGCACGTCGATGAGCAAAAATCCGATGAAGAAAAATAACGACCGTTGCACATCGGCGGTGGTCCAAAGCTGCGGCAATCTCGCGATATGCAGTTGGCCAACGCCCCATAGCGCGAGGGAGCCCAGAAACATTAAATCGATGATTGGCGAAATGAGCGGCAGCACCAGTTGAAACACAAAAATGTTTGGCAATGCAATCCAGCCCAAGGTGCCGTATTTGGGCCTTAACAAGGTATCACGGTGCTTCCAGAACGATTGCAGCGTGCCGAAAGTCCAGCGAAATCGCTGGCGGATTAGCGCGCTTGGGGTCTCGGGCGCCTCGGTCCAGGCGATAGCTTCTTCGTCATAGCTGATACGCCAGCCAACACGGCGGATGGCAATGGTGAGGTCCGCATCTTCCGCCACGGTATCCGACGTAATTCCGCCTGCAGCTTCAATGGCCTCGGTACGCCAAGCTCCAAGCGCACCGGGCACCACGGTAATGCAATTGAGTAAATCGAAAGCACGTTTCTCCATGTTCTGACTGGTGATGTACTCAAGAGCCTGCCAACGCGTAAGCCAACGGGTGCGATTGCCAACCTTGACGTTTCCGGCCACGGCACCGACCCGTGGATCGGAGAAGTGGCGCACCAATTTGGAGATGGCGTCCGGTTCGATCTCGGTGTCGGCGTCTATGGTCACCACAATTTTCGTCTGTGCTTGTGACATCGCCAGGCTCAGCGCGGCGGACTTGCCGCGGTTCACTTGATGAATGATATGCACGCGCGAGTCGGCGCCGAAATTCTCATCGAGCAGTTCGCCGGTGCGGTCCGTGGACCCGTCATTGACCACAATGATTTGCAGATTTTTTGTATTGGCAGCCAGGACGGAAGAAACGGTCTGGACGATTACGTTTTCTTCGTTATGAGCGGGAATCAAAACGGTCACGTCTGGTGGCGGATCAGGCATCAGGTAGTGATCGGGCCGAAGTTTTTCTATCAACGCCAGAATACCGATGACCACTGCGCGGCCGCTTACCAAAATTATTCCCACAATGAAGATGGTGGCGAAACCGACGCGGAACCAGCGATACAAACTGAAGATGAATCCATCCGCGCGCGCTTCGAAGCGCTCCTGAGGCGACAGGGGCAGCATCATTGAAGCGCGTGTTTTGTGCAGCAAATCAGGAACGGACACGAACTGGTAACCTTGAGCGCGAAGGCGATCGATCACTTGAGGCAAGGCCGCGACGGTCTGGCTGCGGTCACCGCCGCCGTCGTGGAAAAGGATAATGTTTCCTTCACTCGCCTGGGTCAATACGTTATCGACGATTTCGGAAGCGGGAAGTTGTTTGCCGCCGGGAGACTTCCAATCGTGGGGATCAATTTTTTGGCCCACGATGACGTAGCCCATATCCTGCGCGAGCGGCAACTGCGCCACTTCCTCAGCGTATTCCGGTTCATGGTCGATACCGTAGGGGGGGCGAAAAAGAATGGATTTGACGCCGAGTGTGCTTTCGATTAGCCGCTGGGTTAAATTCAATTCCCAACGCAACTGGGTGCGCGAAATATCGTCGAAGTTAGGGTGGGTGTACGTGTGGTTCCCTACCTCATGGCCTTCCGCAAATTCACGTTTCAGCAGTTCGGGCCACTGGCTTCCGGAGACGCCGACTATAAAAAATGCAGCGGGCACATTTTTTGCTTTAAGCACATCAAGGATTTTGGGAGTCCAACGAGTGTCGGGACCATCGTCAAAAGTGATGGCCAATTTCTTCTTGGCCGCGCCGAGTTGATCGATGTGATAGGCCAGCGGATAGGTTTCGAACTTTTCCCCAGTGAAGAGATCGGTGGCGGGGTCGTAGGTAAAACTGCGGCGACCGTGTTTGGGAGTATCGATGAAGTGCCAAATGTCACCGTCACCCTCCAAAATCAGGTCTGGCCCGGGCGGAATATCGGTGATTTTGTTGCGAATGGCCTCGGTTGGATGGGTGGCCTCCCAGATGGGCCACATGGAAGTATCCGCCGAACCCAAGCGCCACAACGCCGTGCCTTGAACACCCATGCGTTCATTGGCGCGGAGCTGGTTGTAAGCGGTGAGGGCATCGAGCATCCACACTTGATGGACGTGATCGTGCTCGTCATTGTAGGAGTAATGAGGGTTAAGAGAGACGGGATCGAATTCCACGGCAGTTTCGGATTCGGAAGCGCGAACCAAGGCTTCCTGAATTGTCAAGGATTCCGCAGCTTCCTGTTTTTTCTTGGGCGCCAGTGACCAATCGTAAGCGTAATTGCCGATGGCGGAGATGACTTTTTGTGCCGGTACAATTTTTAGTATTTGCCTGAGATTTTCCACGTACCAATCTTGTCCAGCGATGGGTCCGGGCGGCGATGTCAGCCAGTGCTGATCGTAATTCATCAACACCAGGGCGTCGCATTGTTTGCCAAAGAATGCGTAATCGTAAGCGTCGTCGCGAGCGGGAAGGGCGATCATCAGCTTGAGGTTCGCGGAATGCAAGGCGGCGGCAAGTTCAGCAGAAAACTTTTTGAAATGCGCCTGGCTTTCGTCCGGTACTTCCTCAAAGTCGACCACGATTCCGGATTCGTGTGCTTTGGTGGCGTATTCCACCATGTCGCGTTCAAGGTTGTGCCTGGCATTTGAGTTGGCAAGCATCTCGGCCATTTCCTTGGTGTGCCAGTTGACGCCGTCGTAGTTATTGACGAGGCCCATCATGGGGATTTCAATGTTCACGGATCTCATCCATTGATGAAGCTTGTCTTCTTTGAGAATGGCGATGGCCTGGTCGGGAGTAGCCTTGCTGGTGTTCTGTCCGTTCTCATAGTCAACGATGGTGATCGCGCCATCGGCAGTTACAGAATGAAGTTGCTCAGGAATGAGAAGGTCGATGTCTTTGTAATGGCCTTTTAGCGAGGCCATGCTGTTGGGATCCCAGCTTACAAAAAACGCGGCGTGAAGAGGATCGTAACTGGCGGGCACGGACCCGATGGAAGCCACGCGACGCTTGCGTCCTTCACGCACGGGCAGCAATTTTGCCGTGGGCTTCAGCTTGAGCGGATGAAAGCCAGGCTTGGTGTCCGGCAGCAAGCCGGCGGGCAGGTCGACGCTGACGGCCACGGTCACAAAGAAATAGGTAAGCGCCACGGTGAGTAGCACCGCAGAAACTTCCATGACGCGCCTGGTGCGGCGCCAGCGCACACGCTCCGCGTCGTAAAATATAGGCCCGCGTTCCTTCATGAAACCTTTCGACCCAGGGGCACGGTAGGGTTATCTATGCGCTCCGGTGTTGGAGCGCAATGCTCGAATCCGTCTGCACTATTGTAAGATGCGTTTCATTCATGCGGCGAAATTTCTCCACTGCTATTGCCGCGGTAGCGGCTGGCGCGTGCTTGCGTTTTTTCTTCGTGCTGAAATATCCGGCGGGCTCCGGGGACTCGGTACTCTACGAGCAAATCGCGACGAACTGGCTGAAGTATCACGTTTACGCTATGAACGTGGGTGGCGCAATTACCCCGGTGGATATTCGGGTGCCTGGGTATGCGGCATTTCTTGCGGCGATTTATTGGTTGAGTAGCAAGACCGGGCCGGATGCGCGCTTTTGGGTGATGTTCGCGCAGGTTGTGGTGGATTTGTTGACATGCGTGGTCGCGGCCTGCTTAGCGGCGACGTTGTTGGCTTTGGCAACCGGGCGGGTGCACCGGTGGCGAGTTTTTTTGTTGACGTTGTGGCTGACAGCACTTTGCCCCTTTACAGCCAACTATGTGGCGGTTCCGCTTACTGAAGCGGTGGCGACATTTTTTACTACGCTGACAATCTTGTTTTTGTGCCTCCTATTGTTGCGGGGTCGAGATGTGATTTTGTGGGTGGGGACCAACTCTGTCAATTTGCACTTCAAAGAGGAGTGGTTCGCCGCGCTCGCAGGAATTTCCGCGGGCTTCGGCACCCTGTTCAGGCCGGAAACACCTTTGCTACTTATGACTGCGTGCGTAGTGCTGGGCTGGTATTTTCTTCGGGGAAGCCTATGGTCGGGTCAGTGGCGCCAAATCGTTCGAATAATTGCATTCATGGCAGTTGGATGCTTACTTCCACTCACTCCATGGGCCTTGCGCAATGCGATTACGTTGCATGAAGCGCAACTTCTGGCGCCAAAAAATTCGAATCTGCCTGGCGAGCTGGTGCCCTTTGGTTTCATGGCCTGGGAGAAAACGTGGCTATTTCGGGTTCGAGACGTCTACTTGGTGGCCTGGAAGCTGAATGATCAGCCGATAAGTCTTGAGGATGTTCCTGCGCGGGCGTTTGATACGCCAGAAGAAAAAGAACGCGTGGCCGCTTTGCTCGAGCCGTATAACGACGAAGTGACACTCACGCCGGAAGAGGATGCAGGCTTCGCGCAACTAGCCAGGGAGCGAACCGCGCGACATCCGCTACGCACCTACTTGTGGCTGCCGGCGGCGCGAGCTTTTGTGTTGTGGTTTTCTCCGCGCATTGAGTTGTTGCCGTTGTCAGGGGAGGTGTTTCCACTAGCGGGGGCCTGGGAAAACGATCCCGTGGACCAAGTGGTGACAGCAGGGTTTGAGCTGCTGATTTCGCTATACGTGTTGTTCGGAGCTTGGGGTGCGCTGCTGTTGTGGCGACATCCGTCGGCGAGAATCGCGGTGGCGATAATCGTGGGCTACATCGTGGTGCGCACGGTGTTCATGGCCACGCTTGAAACACCCGAGCCTCGTTATATGCTGGTGTGTTTTCCTGCCCTGCTAGCTATCGCGGCGCAAGTGTTTGCGGGCAAGGCCGCTAAAAAAGAGGATTTCTCCGCGACTAATGAACAAGGTCCTCACAGAGTGGGCTAACGTTCCTCGAAGGGCTCGGGGTGGATGGTCACACGATGTATTTGCGGAAAATATTCCTTCACCCGGTCGACAAGCGCGGCGGTCACATCGTGGATCTTATTGATAGGCAAATCGCTTCTCATGGTGCAATGACAGGAAACCAAGATGCGGTGCTCCACTTGGCGCACACGCGCATCATGGCAATTTACTAATTCATCGTATTCTGAGGGCAGAGCATTCAAAAATTGCTCCACAGCTCCGGCCAGCAGTTTCATTTCACCCAGACCGGCATCCGGCGTGGCAATATGAGTTCCCAAGGGCTCGATGTGAATATTTACTTCCGTGGGGGCGTCACGCAAAGCGCGAATGCCTTCTTCGAGTTTTGTGGCCTGCCGGTGAGCCTCGCGCAGACGTAAATTCTCATCAACTTCGAGATGCAATTCGATGAAGAGCTTGCCGCTTTGTTGCAGCGCAGTGACGTCATGAATAGCTAGCCCGAGGCGTTGCGCCAGCGCGCGGATGGATTCGAATAGATGCTCGCCTTGAGGGGCGCGCGGCTCGGCGTGCACCATTACGTCGGAGGGAACAATTTCGCCGATACGTTTCTCGATGGCATCGCTCAGCGCATGGACCTGTTCGAGACTGGTGGTGCGAGCAACGCTCACTGTGGCGTCGACGAAATGACGGTTCCCGGCGCGGCGGACACGCACGCGATCAACATCCAGGACGCCTTCCATGCGAGCTACGGCGCGAGCGATCTCTTGACGGAGGCCTTCTGGCGCGGCATCCACGAGAGCGTCAAGGGTGCGCCTGCCAAGCCGCGTCCCGACCCAGAGAATCACGCCGGCGACCGCCAAACCGGCGATGGAATCGGCGTACACCAGCCAGGGAAGATTCCAGGTTTCACCAGCCCACACCAGTCCAATGCCGGCGATGACGACGATGGTGCTCCAGACGTCCGTTGAAAAATGCAGAGCGTCCGCTTCGATTGCCTCGCTGTGGTATTTGCGTGCGACGTGACCCAGTGCCTTCGCGCGGGTGATATCGATCGATAGAGCGACCAGCAGGATCAGCAGGGCAGTAACACTCGGTTGAATATGCACATGGTGGAAGAACAAGCGGTCGATGCCTTCGTAGATGATGAATACCGCGGTAATGAGGAGCAATGCGGTTTCCACGAAGGCGGAGAAGTTTTCAAATTTGCCGTGACCGTACGGATGCCCCTCGTCAGCAGGCTGATCGGACATACGCACGGAAAGATAAGTGATAATCGCGGCCAGGAAGTCCAGACCGGAATGCAATGCTTCGGACAACACGCCGAGGCTGCCGGTGCGTACGACCAAAAAAGTTTTGAGCGACAACAGGATCACTGCCGAGCCCACGCTTAACAGCGCAGCACGCTTCTTTTCCCGGACCTCCAGGTTTTGGAGAATGGCCATCAGGTTTGCCTAGACTATCCTAAGTTTGAGAAGTTTATGGGCACACGTTTGGAAGCAGTGCATGACTACTGAGAAAGGCCCAATGACGGAGAGGCCTAACCTTTGCGTGGGATGAATCGCAGCGCGGCGGAATTCATACAATAGCGCAGGCCTGTGGGCCGCGGCCCGTCGGTAAAAGCGTGACCAAGATGGGCGTCGCAGAGAGTGCAGCCTACCGCGGTGCGCAATACCCCGTAGGAGAAATCCTTTTTTTCGCGGATGTTTTCTTTGGCGATAGGTTGAAAAAAACTGGGCCATCCGGTGCCAGAGTCAAACTTGGCGCGGGAATCAAACAGCGCGTTGTCGCAATCAATACAACGATAAAGGCCGGTGCGATGCTCGTTGTCCAGCGCGCCTGTGAAAGCCCATTCCGTGGCGGCACGGCGGGTGATATCAAATTGCAAGGGGGTAAGTTGAGACTTCCACTGCGCGGAGGTCTTTTGTACTTTTGTGGCCGTCGTCGGGCCCAGAGAAGTTCCGTCGTCGGCAAACCTTATGATTTTTACCGGCCCGGCGCCGCCAGTTGGTTCCACGCCATCCGCAAAAGCGGACGAACAAACCCGCTGTACGCCCATGAGCATGCCGTAGCCGCCCAGCGTTGCAGCTGCGTATATGAAGCCGCGCCTTGTAAATTCCCTCATGGATGCTGGCTCAAAAATACTACTTCTGTCGCGAAAATCGCCACTAAGCTTACTTTGACGCGGTCATCGGCGGCGGAGCCACGAGCGGCAACCGCTTGGGCTCGCCACGCGCTCCGCGGACTTCCACTTCTTCAAAGAGTAGCGAGGGCGCGACAATCGATGCTGGCAAGCCGTTTTGCGCCGAGCCAAAAGCGCCGAGAGCAGTGCCAGCGAATCCGTTTATCTGGCTCTGCATATAGTTATAGACATAATTGTCGTTGCCGATTCCGGCGATATTGCGAATCGCGCGGGAATTTATGCCGATTAGGCGCGCTCCGCGGACAATCTCCTCACGGCCGTCTTCCGGGTACACGCGATAAACCACCAGAGGCAGGCGGTCCCCTGTACCAGCACCGCCGCCGTAGCTTGCAAGCAAGCTTTGAAAATCATCCTGGTGCAGCAGGCTGATGGTGGGGTTATCCATCTCGCGGACAATCAGGCAGTACGCCAGCTTTTGATCGCGGCATTCATCCAGAAATTTCTTTTTTAAGTCCGCCGGCGACATGGTCTCTTTGGAAGTAAAGAACAGATTGCTCATGGTCGGCTTGGCATCGCTCAGAAAGGCAGAACGGCCATGTCCATTGGATTGATCGAAGTCCGGACCGGGACGGCGAGACATCAGTTCACTCTTAAGCGTGCCGTTTTCCACTAAGGTCACTTTTTGCGCTCGCACTCCCTCATCGTCAACCACGTAGGAACCGAGCAGTGGAGTACCCTGAAACTCCTTGGTGCTGGGATCGTCGACTACCGTGACAGAAGCTGGTAAAACACGTGCTCCGATGCGAGTAATCCAGTCACTCCTTCCGCCGAGTCCGCTCAAGAGCTGTTCCATTACGGGAGTGAACGAGACTGGAGGCCGCGCGCCATTTACGGCGGGGCCGAGAATCTGGGCCAGCAACGGAGCTGCGGCGCGCGCTTCAAAAAGTACTGGGCCGGTGTAGTCCGGCGCGGGAGGTGCAGAGCGTAGGGCCATCAATTCGCTGCCCGTCACATTGAGATTTTTGCGCACCGCATCGGGCGTGGGCAGGTCGGCCGGACGTACGGCGTAAGTAGCATAGAAGTGATTGATTGGCGTCCCGTCGTCAGCCAGAGCATTCATGCCGGACTCGATCGCGGCGAAGCTGCGATTGGTGCGAATCTCGGTGCCCTCACTGGTAACGAGGTATTCGGTTGCGAAGACCAGGTAATACGTGACGCGACTTTCGTAAATTTGCGGAAAGGCGCGAAGCGCGGCTGAAGTATCGCGGGCTTCCTGGTCCCAATTGCGATTGGTCCAGTCGGCCATAACCAGGGGCTCAACAAGGTGCACGGGCTCGGCTTTGGAAAAATCATTGATGTCGGATTGACGGGCGAGGCTGCTGAGATAGGCCTGTTTGCGCGAATAAGTTTCTACCGCTTCCTTGAAAGCCTGATCCGTGGCAATCCAAAGATCCTGGCGAAGAGAATCGTAATCGCGATCAATTCCTACGGAGCCGGTCGAGCCGATGAATCCGCGGAAACCGTCTTCGCTTATAAAATTGGAGCTGTCCAGCTTGTAATTCCCGACTCGCGCTTCCACATCCATGAAACGGCTGCGAGAGTGATTGCTACTCAATAAGGTTCCGAACTCTCCGCTGATTTCGCGGAAATCCAGATCCAGCAGACGGTATTCCACGTAGTAGGGGCGAACGGGTTGATCGGTCCCAGGAATTTTCAGCTCAAGACGGGTTTTGGAGCGCTCCATTTCGTCATGCATGGCGCGCAAGGTCTGGTCATTGTCCTTTTGAGCTAGGTCTTTCGGATCTTGAGGCGCAGAGGCGAATGCGGACGTGCCGCTAGCAATGGTTACTGCGAAAAGGAATGCGAAAAGCAGGGGTGCCGATTTCACAGTTGGCCGCCTGTCTTGGCAAAAGCCGTGTCGTGGGCCGGAGCCGGTAGAATGGGGGGCCTGTCCGTGGAGCTTTCTTTCTTCTGCACTTCCAGCTCGGAGGTCAAAATCGCGGGGGAAGCTGCGGAGACGGGTACAGAACCGGACTCGGCGCCGCAGTAGCCGTTAAAGACTTCAGTGGTGTCTCCCGTGGCAACGATTTTCGTAAGGGCAGCCAAGGGCGTTCCGACAATGTCAACACCACGCACCAATTCGTCGGGACGGCCGTCGGCAAATACCTTGTAAACAACGAGAGGCAAAACCTGAAACGCCTGTGGTTGGCCGCGGCCAGTGAAGGTGAAGCCGCCAGCTATATCGTCAATCAGCAACCCGTAAGATTTGTTCTGAGCTTTGATCAACTCGATGAGCTTGGCGCGAAGGTCGGCGTTGCTGACCATCTTATTGCTTTCGACGATGAGGTTCCCTTGGCGCGAAACGGGAGTGGCACCCAACTGGCGCCTTCCGTGACCGTTCGAACGCGGAAAGTCCGCGAGTGGTGAGCGGGACATTTCAAAGTTTTTCAGTACGCCGTGATCCACCAAAGTGACGCGCTGCGCGGGGACGCTCTCGTCGTCAAACTGATAAAAGCCCAGCAATTCCTGGGTGCCGAGACGCTTCTTAGTGGTGTCGTCTACGATGCTCAAAAAGCTCGGTAAAATCTGTTGGCCAACTTTATTCGAGAAAGTCTGGCCTTCCGTTACGTCTTTCTGGCGATGCCCCTCGTCGCGGTGGCCGAACACTTCATGGAAGAAAACGGCCGCGGCGCGTCCAGTGAGCAGGGCTGGTCCGACAGTGGGATCGTTGATGGGTGCAGCGACCAGGCCTTCCAATTCCTTACGCATCGTGGCTTCCGCCGCATAGACGGCTTTATCGTCCGGGGCTTCGGAAGGATTCACCCAGTCAAAGTTGTAATAACGGTTGATGTCCATGCCGTCCGGAGCTTTGCCCTGGATAAATAATTCCAGGCGATAACGAATCTGACCGAACTGCAACTGAGTGCCTTCGCTATTCATCTGGTAATCGTTTTGAGCTTGCCCGCTGAAGGTCACGATGGAATTGATAACCGCAGGGGAGTCCCGGAATGCTTTGGTGTAGGCGCGAACTTTGTCTTCCCAGGGTTTGCGGTCGACATTAATGGAAACCTGCGGACCGACGAAGGTGTGTGGCTCTTCACGAGAAAAATCGGGCGCTTTGCCTTCGGCCGTTTCTACTTTCACTTCTTTGCCGGTTTTAATCTTGATCAGCGCTTGTGAAGAGGCCTCGTACTGCTTGTTGGTTTCGAGCCAGATGGCGCGCCGCAAAACCTCGGCATCGTCATCTACGGGAACAGAAGTACCTGGGCCGCCATTGGCTTGCTGGCGTTCACCGACTTTATGGGAGTTATCCAGCGTGTAGCTGCCGGTGCGCACGGAAACTTCGAGCCAGCGGTTGCGGCTTTCGGTGCTGTTCAACAGCGCGCCATTCGAACCGGAAACATCCGCGCGCTCCGTATCCGTGACGGTGTAACCGAGAAAATAGGCCGGCGGGTCTTGCGCTTTCAAAGCTTTGAAGGATCGCTCCATCTCGGCCTGCAACGCAGCCAAGACTGGCGAACGTTTCGCCGACGGGTCGGGAGGGCCGGCAAATCCGGCAGGTGCGACGCCGCAAAGAGCGGTCAGCACACAAAGGACATGAATCCATCTGTTACGCATAAATAAGATCAAAGGGAGCCTCACAAGCGATTAGACGGGAGCAGCAACTATTCAGTGTAACCGAGCGTCCGCGAACCATACAACGCAGTTAGCCGGGCTGCAAGGTATTGGATGGGCCAAAGCGTCGGACCGTTGCACTCCTTCGCGAAGTTAGCGCCCCCATAGTAACTGGCTGAGCCGGGCCAAACGCGGTCCGTAATCTAAAACAGCTACGAAAAGCAGGCTGCGTCTGGCCACTGCGCCTCGATTTCAGTCGGAAAACTGATGCTGTCTAACCGCAGGCGGCCGGGTTCGTTTGTGGATTGCATTTGGTTGTGACGGGGGTGGTCTTGGTGCTCCCGCGTGTGACGATGGGGACAACGACGATGGGAATTCCCGCTAGCACTCCCAAGGTAATTACCGTGCCCTTGCTGATGTGGGTAGTCGATTGCACCGCACTCGGTGGCCCGCCCACGTCGGTACTTTGCACGGCTTCTGTTAGAAGATCGAGAGTGGCTTGGGCCGGAGCCAGAGGCGCAGAGTTGTCGCCGCTGCGGACGCTGCTCATCTGTCCGGCTTTAACGACCACGCAAACGCCGGCCAGATTACACAAGCGCACCAAGCCCTCAAAAACCATTACGTTCATGGTGCTGTTGTCATAAGCCACGTAAAAATCCGTGCCCACGACACCCGCAACGCCCGCGGGCGTATGCACCTCGAATTTTCCGTCTGGTTTGGCAATTTTTTGCGCCTGACTGCGGAGCTTGCCATAAGTTAGCTCCAGATCGGTCTGTTGCGCGCCGGCGTCGTGTTTTACAACGTGCATCGAGGAATTTGAGCCCACATTCAACACCGAGCCGTCATCCAGCGCGATGCGCGCGCGGCCATTGGTCTGGGTGTTCACGAGATCCTGCCAATCGACGACGGACTTAGCGGAAGCGGTCAAAGTCTTCGAACCGCGAGCGATACTCACCGACGGAATCACGCGAGCCACTTCGCCAGCACGCGAATTGGAAGATTGCGGCGCAGCAAACAGGTCCGCGGGCACAGCGATGCACAACGCAAGAAGCAGCGCCAAGGCAAAGGCATATGGGGAGCTTGTCTTCATTTGAGGACACTCCTGGGCCAAAGATTACCTATCGTTGTTACGGGAGAGTATCAAAAGTGTCAATCAAAAAGGGATGGGCGTTGTGCAGTCTGTACAGTCGTTCGCAGATTAGTGGCTCTAGCCACTAAGGTTAAAAATCACCGCGGCCATATCGTCGTGCTGGCGGATTACGTCGGTGAAAGCGTGCACTGCGGAAAAGATACGCACCAACAGTTCTGTTGGGGAGGCGCTGGAGTTCTCGTTACAAACGGTCATCAGGCGAGCAATGCCAAAATCATCGTAGCGAGCATTTTGCGCT
>DATBBY010000041.1:0-2218 GCA_036270765.1 Candidatus Acidiferrum sp. | reverse complement strand
CTGAAGAAGGAACTTGGCGACGTGGAGACGGAATTCGAAACTTTCGTGGCCAAAGATCTCGATGCGGTTAACAAATCGCTCGCCAAGAAAAAAATAGAAACAGTGGAACCGCTCACGCGAAAGCAGTGGGAAGCTGCCACTGGTAGCGGGCAATCCGGAAGCTCCAGTTCTGCTTCTTCTTTCAAAATGCATCACTAACGGTGTGAACGTGGGGAGCCGGAGCTTTCACACCTTGGCTCCGACTTCGGAGCTTTCGCAGGATCCGGCGTCTTTGCCTACCGGTCGACGACGAGTTGGCCTTTCATTCCTCTGTGGCCGAGCCCGCAGGTGTGACAGCATTTAAATGTGTATGTGCCCTCCGTTTGCGCTACGAACTCGATCGTGGTTGTTTCTCCCTTTTTAAGCTGCCAGCAATCTTGGGCCGCCGCAAAAACCAGGCCAGGGGTGGCTCCCGTAGATCCATCGGGAAGGTCCGCGATCTGGAACCCATGGTCATGGTCGGTGGCGGTGATCTTGAGTTGTACTTTCGTGCCTTTCTTTATGTGAATAGGCTCCGGGGAATATTCATACTTTTTGGCGCTAACCGCGATCACTTGAACATCTTGAGTCAGCGCCAAGGTCTGGCCGATTGGCAGACAGGATGCCGCAGGCACTAAGAACACCATTATCATGCGCAACAGAGAAAAGGATTCGATTTTCACCATTTAGCCTTTTGCCGCCTCATCTCTCGTAGCCCGGTAACGACCTTTGCGACGCAAAATCCTCCCGGATCCCCAAAATCATTCCAACGTTAGGTAGACTCCCCGGACGCGAAAATATTCCGCCGAGTTTTTTTGAAAAAGGGAATAAATCGGCGGCAACCTTGGTTACCACCATTAGCGTGTCCTCAGTTGGAGGTTTGTGGGTTGTTCCGTGCGCCGAGGCCGATGGTAATGGAAAGGCGCTTGTTACTTGGGACTACGTGTTTTTGCGACGCGCGTTACTCAGTCTCAGATCCAGAAAACGAAAGGAAGTCTCTGATGCGAAGAATGGTTATCATGTTTGCGTTGTTCTGCGCTTGTCTTACAGCGCCGCTAGGTGGCACCGCTGCCGCGTCGGATAACGCGCCTCAAGGCAGGCCGAGCTCCTCTACCCAAACGGCTAATACAGTTGTGCAATGGAACCGGACGTTGCTTGTGATCGTTCGTACACCGGGGGCGCAATCGCCGACCATTCACCCGACCCGCAGCCTCGCTATCATGCATGCCGCGATCTATGACGCCGTGAACGCCATCGATCGGACTCACGAGCCTTATTTGGTTCGTCTAACGGGCGTGTCACGTTTTGCTTCTCAGGACGCGGCGGCCGACACTGCAGCCCATGCAGTTCTTGTGACACTGTATCCCAGCTTCCAACCGACCCTTGACACCCAACTTCAGCAATTGCTGGCACAGATTCCAGATGGAGCGAACAAGGCGGAAGGCATCACTATCGGCCAAACTGTCGCTACCCAGATTTTGGCTCTGCGAAGCAACGACGGATCAGCGAACGCGCCGATTCCGTTCGTCTTTGGCAACGCACCGGGAGATTATCAATCGACGCCGCCAAACTTTCCCAAGCAGCCTCAATTCACGCACTGGTCCCATGTGACTCCCTTTGCCCTCGAGCGCGCAAACCAGTTTCGTCCCGGCCCACCGCCCGCGCTGACCAGCGATACCTATGCCGACGTTCTCAATGAAGTGCAATCACTGGGTATCTCCGGAAGCACCACCGCGACGCCAGATCAGGCGCTGACGGGCCGTTTTTGGAATGGAGCCATTCAGAACTATTGGAACGAGATCGCCCAGACCGCAGCCGCGGCCCACAATCTGACGACGCCAGAGAACGCCCGTCTCTTTGTGCAGCTAAACGTAGCGCTGGCGGATGATGTGATCGCGTTTTACGACGCCAAATACGCGTACACCTTCTGGAGACCTGTAACGGCAATCCGCGAGGCCGCGACGGACGGCAACCCGAAGACACTTCCTGACCCGAATTGGCTGCCTGAGGTTGGCAACACTACGCCCGATCCTTCCTACCCGGGAGCTCACGCGGTTATCAGCACTACCGGGGCTTTCGTGCTGATTTCCTTCTTCCGAAAGAATCGCTTTGATTTCAGCGTGACCTCTGAAGTTCTGGCGGGAATAGATCGGTCATTCACGAGCTTTTCCGCCGCGGCGGAAGAAGCGACGCTGAGCAG
>DATBBY010000040.1:0-36842 GCA_036270765.1 Candidatus Acidiferrum sp. | reverse complement strand
TCTTGTCCCGAACGCGCAAAAGCATCGACGAGGGCTTTTCGGTCTTCAGCGGTAGAAAACTGCTCGATGATGATGTTAACGTTGACGATCTTGCCCATCTGCGTGCTCGTCCCCATCGCGGTCGCCTGAATCGTCATGCGCCCTTGAGCGTTAGCGATAGTGCCGATGTCGGAACACAAGAGTAAAAAGCAAACAATAGAGGTGCACCGAAGAAGCCTGTTCGTCCCTAGCAAAGTCGTTCTCCTTCTGGCGTTCTCACGCGCACATCGCCGGTGCGCTGGTATCAATGGTAATGAGACCCCAATTCGCTTGATGATTGAGACTAGGAGATATTCACTCTGCCGCGAACTGGCAATTGTGACAGGACCGGCGGTGGCCTCGTTAAACTACCGCAAAAGAAAAGCAATAGCCTCGAGGTGATCAGGGGTTAGATGGAATTGTGGCGACTCAGAGCGTCGAAGGCCGAAGCCGCTTACCTAGATTGCGATCGTTGGGCTGACACTAGCGATGGTGCGGATGGTGCCGGGGGCCAGAATCGAACTGGCTACGCCCGCCTTTTCAGGGCGGCGCTCTACCACTGAGCTACCCCGGCACTGAACAAATTCTAGATACGCGCAGTGTGTGTGTCAAATTATCCATCAAGATTAATTATTCTGCGGCCATTAATTATTCTTGTGCGGAGTTGTCGAATTCGCGCATCCAGTTGCGATTCTTTAAAACTTCGCGCGGCTTTGTGCCTTCCGGCGGGCCCACGATGCCGTCTTTTTCCATCAGGTCGATCAGTCGCGCCGCGCGGCCGTAGCCGATGCGCAACCGGCGCTGCAGCGTCGAAGTCGATGCGCGCCCGGCGTCGCACACAACTCGGATTGCGTCCTGATACAGATCGTCGTCCACATCGTCCGCGGCTGCTTCCGCTGTTTCGGACTCGCCGCCGGCTTCGACAACTTTGCCGTTCTCGTCCTTTGGCGCTTCCAATAGCTGCTCGTTGTATTTCGCCTGCGCCTGTTCCCGCCAAAAATCGCACACGGACACAATTTCATCTTCGCTGACCAGCGGCCCATGAATGCGATGCAGCCGCGCCGAGCCCGCCGGCAAATAAAGCATGTCGCCTTTGCCCAAAAGCGATTCCGAACCATTGGCGTCCAGAATAGTGCGCGAATCCACTTTGCTGGCCACCCGGAAAGAAATTCGGGCAGGGAAGTTCGCCTTAATCAGACCGGTGATGACGTCCACCGACGGGCGCTGCGTCGCCAGAATTAAATGAATCCCCACCGCGCGCGCCATTTGCGCCAGGCGAGTGATGGACTCTTCCACATTGTTGGTGTCTACCATCATCAGGTCGGCCAACTCGTCGATCACAATCACCAGGTAGGGAAGCGGCTTGTGTTCGCTCTCTTCCACGTTGTCGAAGAGCGACAGTGATTGCTGTTTCTGAAACGTGCGGTTGTACTGATCGATGTTTCGAACGCCGCGTTGCGCCAGCAATTTCAGCCGGTTTTCCATTTCGCGCGTCGCGTTGCGAAGAACGTTCGAGGCTATCTTCGGATCGGTGACCACCGGCGCGATCAAGTGCGGAATATTTTCGTACAGATTTAATTCCAGCCGCTTGGGATCGACCAGCACCATTTTTACGTCGTCGGGGCTGGCCTTGTACAAAATCGACATCATCAGCGAGTTGATGAAAACGCTCTTGCCGGTGCCGGTCGAACCCGCGATCAGCAAATGCGGCATGGATGCCAGATCAGTCACGCGGATTCTTCCGTGCAAGTCTCTTCCCATGGCCAAAGTGAGCTTGCTCGCGGAATTGATGAACTCCGGCGCTTCGATAATTTCGCGCAGCGCGATGGTCTGGCGCGTCAGGTTCGGCACCTCTATGCCGATCGTGGATTTGCCCGGGATGCGCTCAATCAAAATCGATTCGGCTTGCAGCGCCAGGCACAAATCCTCGGTCAGGCCAATGATGCGGCTGTATTTGATGCCCGCTTCGGGCTTGAATTCAAACGTCGTAACCACCGGACCCGGATTGATCTGCGTTACGCGCCCTTGTACATCGAACTCCTGGCACTTTTCTTCAATCGCCCGCGCCCGCTCTTTCAACTCCGTTTCGTCGAGTTTTTGGCTGCGTTCCCCTTCGCGCAACAATGAAACTGACGGCAGCTTGTAATTGGTGTGTCCTTTGGCGATCTTCGGCTCGGCAGCGGCTTTTCGCGTCGCAGGCTTTTCCGGCTCGCGGTCCACTACAAAGATCGGCGCCTTGTGGCCTCGCTCTCTTTCCTTTTCCGCGCGCTCTTCATCCCGTTCTTCCTGCCTTGATTTAAAAACGTCGCTTTCATCGTCCAGCTCAATCGTCCGGGAATTTTCATTCAGACCTGAATTGTTACCCACCGATTGCGGAACCACCGGCTTTCCCCCTGAAAGCCGTTTTTCCGCTAATCGCTTGCGCAACCTTTCTTGCTCACGCGTTCCGCGCCATGCGTGCCAGCGAGCCTGCACCTTCTGCAGAATTCCCAGCTTTTCAACCGCGCCGATGGGCCCTTTCGGACCGCTGGCCCAGGCATGCGCGCCAGAAAATGAAAATCTCGTGGTCATGAACAACGCAGTGAGCAACAGCGCAACCGCCACAAGATTTGCGCCAATCGGATTAAATCCCGTCCGCAAACCACCCGAAACCAACGAGCCCAGCATTCCGCCCGGCGGCACCGTGCCGCGAACATCCGGAAAATGCCATAGCGTAAGCAGCGACGGCAGCGCCAGCAACATAAGTGCATAGCCGATAAGCGTCGCGACTTGCGAATTGATCGCCCGGTTTTTCAGCCAGCGCCACCCAAGCACCGCCAACGCCATGGGCAGCAAAAACGCCGCAAAGCCAAACACCTGAAATAGCAGGTCAGCTCCATACGCCCCCGCGGGCCCAATCCAGTTGTTAGTGCTGACGGAATCGGCGCCGTTGGCGCTCACATTCCAGGCCGCATCGCGCGGCGAATAGGAAATCAAGGCAAGTGCGGTCAACACCGCCACGGTCACGCACAAAAATCCGATCAGCTCGTTGAGCCGTTTGTTTTCGGTAGGAGTCAGAAGACGCAAGTATTTCACCTCAGCATTTTTGGGGAAGGCTGAGTGACGCGCGGGGGCGTTGGCGCTATCGCGCACCCGCAGGAGGAACCGAACTGCACGATGATATCAAAGCTCCGGTCGACGACAACCACTTTTATGGCAGATGTTTCTTTGGAGAAATGGTTGGCTGGAGACGGAGAATGAACTGCCAGGTCACGCTCGAAATTCCTGATTCGCTGAATTCGCGGGGCGAACCGATCGACGCGAACAATACGACGGAGATCAATCAGAACCGAAGATCGCCAGGCAGCGGTCCGGCAGCGCTCAGTTTTTTACCCGACGATTCGCGTAGCGTAATACAATACCACTGCGCCCAGAATAATTCGATACACCGCGAACGGCGCGAACCCGCGTTTGCGCACCCATCCCATAAACCACGCCACCGCACCGTACGCCACCACAAACGACACGACCAGTCCGATCAGCAACACAATCCATTGATGCGCATCGAGTTGCGCTACGCCGATCGGATTCTCATCCTTCCCCCGCATCGATTTGTACAGGGAATAAGCCACGGCCATCGCCATAGTGGGCATCGAAAGAAAAAAAGAAAATTCCAGCGCCGCCGCTCGAGACATACCCGCAATTTGCCCCGCCGTGATCGTGGACATCGATCGCGAAGTGCCGGGAAAGACCCCCGACAATATCTGGCAGGCGCCGATCCACATCGCTTGTCCCAGGCTCATGTTGTCCATTCGCCATGTATGGATGCGATTGTTCCCGCCGGCGGCTTCACCCGCGGCTTCGGCCTTGGCGTTCATCCAGTCCACCAGCCACATCACTACTCCGCCAACCACCAGCGCGGAGCCCATCACCCACAAACTTTCCAAATTCTTGCCGATCACTTTGGTCAGCAGATAAGAAGGCCCCGCGGTAATCACGAACGCGATCATCACCAGGCTCAACGGATGGGTGTATATCGTGCGATCGCCGCGTTCGCCGCGCGGAAATGTAGAGAACAACTGCCGGATGTGTTCGCGAAAATAAATCGGCAAGGTCGCGATTGCGCCAATCTGAATCACGATGGTGTACATCTTCCAGTAGCCGCTTTGCAGGCTGATATTCAGCAGATATTCAGCGATGCGTAGATGCGCCGTGGAGCTGACCGGCAAAAATTCTGTCAATCCTTCGACAATTCCCAACACCACCGACATTAGATAATCGTGCAATTCACCCTCCGACGATCTCTTAGCTTACACAAACGCCGTTACCGAACTGTGACAGTTTTTCACCGCTGCGCTCATTAATGAAAGGTGGCCGGCATTAATAAATCTTTATATTCGAGACTGAGGGTGCCACATCCTCAGCTTTTTGGAGGGTTTTCCTGCCGGGGCAGGTGGGTCTTGTAACGTAGAAACACCTAGGGCGATAACTACGAAGCTCCGAATTTGGTTTTGTCGTCCAGGAGGTTTTTATTTTTCTCCGACCGAAAGTTTCTTCCTCATTTCATAACCATCGATGCGCCCCAAATAGTACCTCTTCAAAATACCTTCCTTGATGTAACCGTGGCGTGACCAGAAGTTTACAGCAGCGTGATTATCCACCGCCGTTTCCAGAGACACCGTGCGTACACCTTCCGCTGAAAGATCTTTTTCCGCGGTGTTCAGCAACAACGAGCCAACCCCGCTCCTCCGATAGCCCTCCGCTACATCCAGAGTGATGATGTGCGCGAGCGCTCCATCCTTCTCACTTAAAATAAATCCGGCGACATCCTCGTGTTCCACGGCCAGCAAACACTCAGCGGACGCTAGTGCCAAAAAATAACGTAAGGTAGTTTTTGAATACGCAATCCCACGCGGAAAGCAACTCTGATCAAGCTTGTAGAGCGCGTCGAAATCATCTGGCTGATATGTACGTAACAACACTTCAGTAGTGCGGTACGGTGCGGCCTAGCGCTTTTACCGTGAGCTCGTCAACGATCGGTTGACCATTGGGCTTGGTCACCACTCCAAATCCGCCGCTGTAGTCCCACATCGTCCAGCCAATGCCGTGTTTCTCCAGAGATTTGCGCACGTCCGAAATCCACGCAGCGCGATCTTCCGGACGCGCTTCTTTGCGGAACACCCCGAACTCATTGCAGATTACCGGCACATTCCAGCGCTTGGTCCACGCGGCAACCTGGTCGAACTCTTCATCCATGCGCGTGGCATTCCAACGATCCATTCCATAGCGCGCTGCCGTCAATCTTTTCGCTGGTTCCGGAATTGCCGCAATCGAAGCCTGAACATTTTCCGGCGTCGAGGGGTAGGGAAGCGCCTTAACGAAATGCCAATAATTTTCTCCCCATGTCGCGCCCTGGTGGGTGAACACATGCGGATCGTAAAAATGAAACGTATAGATTACGTTCGAATCGTGCAGCGGCTCGATGGACAAAAGATCGTCATCGTCCGAGTACCGCGCGCCGGTGGCAATAATGGTGTGATTGGGAGCGCCCTCGCGAATCGCCACGGCCACGCGCGATTCCACGCCATACCAGCGATAAGGATCGCGTGCTTCCGGCTCGTTCAGAATTTCAAAAAACACCAGGTTAGGATCCAGATTCGAATAATGACGCGCCAGCCCGCGCCAGAAATCTGCAAATTGCTCGGTAAAATCGCCTTCCTTCGCCAGCTTCTCCTTGAAATCCGAATCCGGGTGCATGTCAATCATCACCGCCAGGTTGGCGTCCAAAATCATCTTTACCGCGGCGTCGAGTTCGCTGAGATATTCCGCGGGAAGTCCATCCGCCTGGCGCGGCCGAAACATCGGCTGCGGGTTGACGCTCAGGCGCACGTGATCGAATCCCAGCGCTTTAATCAGCGCGATGTCTTGCGCCGTGTTCCAGGCCTGAAAGTGCTCCTTGGTATAGCCTCGGGGGTCGTACACCTGCGCAAACCACTCGCTGAGGTTGATGCCGTGCCGTAAATGTTCTGCACGCGTTCGCGCCAGGTTTGATTGATCCATCTTTGCCTGCGATCCATTCGTCGCTGATTGCGCAAGAGAATTCGCAGCGCAAGCGAGGTCAAAGCAAAAAAGAAAAGCGGCTAGCAGCAACCGCATTCTGGACACACAAATCATGTCGCTACGATCACCGCAGAAAGCCTTTCTAAAAATTACCGGCCTGGGCTCAACGCACAGGCCGGTTTAGAGTTTGTCAGCTCAGCTTCGCGAACCGCTTACAGCTTGACGGTTACGGTTTTTACTTCCGTGTAGTTGGCGAGCCCATATTCGCCCAGCTCGCGTCCGATGCCCGATTGCTTGAATCCGCCAAACGGCGCGGCCGCGTCGAACACGTCGTAGCAGTTCACCCACACCGTTCCCGCGCGTACGTGATCTGCGATGGCGTGAGCCTTGGTGATGTCCTGAGTCCAAACTGCAGCGGCCAGGCCGTAGAGCGATTTGTTGGCGCGCTCCACGACTTCGCCAATGTCCTTGAAACGCAGGATGGACATCACCGGCCCAAAAATTTCTTCTTGAGCGATTTTCATGTCGTCTTTCACATCGGAGAACACTGTGGGCTCGATGAAAAATCCCTTGTCGCCCACCCGATTGCCGCCGGCCATCAACTTGGCCTTTTGCTGCTTGCCGGAGTCGATGTAGCCCATCACCTTGGTGAATTGTTCCTGGTCTACCTGCGGGCCCTGCTCGGTATTTTTGTCGAAGGGATTGCCGACCGTGCGCTTTTTGGCACGTGCTGCGCTACGCTCCACAAACTCATCGTAGACCTTGTCTTCTACGAAAGTTCGCGAACCCGCGCAGCAGCATTGCCCTTGATTGAAAAATAGCGCGAAGTGCGAGCCTTCGATGGCCTTATCCATGTCCGCATCCGCGAACACGATGTTGGGACTCTTGCCGCCCAGCTCCAGCGTGACGCGCTTGAGATTCGATTCCGCAGCCGCTTTCATCACCAGGTGCCCCACTTCAGTAGAACCTGTGAACGCCACCTTATCCACATCCATGTGGCGAGCCAGCGCCGCACCGGCGGTCGGCCCGTAACCAGGCAACAAATTCAAAACTCCCGGCGGGAACCCCGCTTCCAGCGCCAACTCACCGACGCGTAACGCCGACAACGGTGTCTGTTCCGCGGGCTTCATTACCACCGTGCAGCCCGTGGACAGTGCCGGGCCCAGCTTCCACGCCTGCATCAGCAGCGGAAAATTCCACGGAATAATCTGCGCGACTACTCCAACCGGCTCATGCTTGGTGTACGTGAAATAATTCCCGTTCACCGGGATGGTCTTGCCCTGCAGCTTGTCCGCCCATCCCGCATAGTAGCGGTAGCAGGCAATCGTCAAAGGCAGGTCCGCCGCGCGCGCCACGCTGTACGGCTTTCCGTTGTCCAGTGCTTCGAGCTGCGCAAGCTCATCCAGATTTTTCTCGATCAAATCCGCAAGCTTGTACATCAAGTTGCCGCGTTGCGAAGCGGTCATTTTGCGCCACGGCCCTTTTTCAAATGCAGCGCGCGCCGCAGCCACCGCCTTATCCACGTCAGCGGCATCCGCTTCCGCGATTCGCGCCAGCTCCTCGCCGGTCGACGGATTGACGCTCGGAAATGTTTTTCCCGAAGCGCTGTTCACCCACTGTCCGTTAATCAGAAGCTTGGTAGCATTAATCTTGACATTCGGTTCCATCACGGTCGTTGCTGTAGCCATTTTTCAACCTCCTATATATTTATATATTTGATTAATTGAATCTTGTGGTGGCTAGCCCCGCTGGTGAACGCTAGCCGTCTGTCGTTGAGCCTACTCATCGATCACGGCGCCAGACCTTCGGCCCGCCAAAAGCGCCAGAAAAGAAGCCTATACCCCTGCTCAAACCGAGGCAAGGCCCACGGGGAACCACACCTTTAAGTTCCGGGAGACTCCAGGTGGCCTACGCTTTATGGTTTTTGCAAGATGAAACGAGGGGCGTCAAATTCTGCGGCATTATAAACTCCCTGAAAAGAATATGGCGATACCTTTAGAAAAGATTGTCGGGGAGCAATTGAGTTCGGTTGAATTCGTCCAGGATTATGTACAGCTGCATTTCGATGGACCTACCATCACGGCATTCGTATGGCCGACTCTAAATTTACGCGGGAACATTATGCGCTTCGGAGATTCAGGATATCGAGACGAATTATGCGCGCGAATTGCTCGTAAGGTCACTTCCGCGCGAATAATTGAAATGGTCTGTCTCACCGTGCAATTCGATGATGGTGTCGAACTAAATATCTCGTTAAAACCCGAAGATCGTGTCGGACCAGAGGCAGGTCACTTCAGTGCGGAGTCTGATTCTCGCAGCCCGCTCTTAGAATTCTGATAGACATCAGCCGGGTGGCACATCAATAGGTTCCTATAGGACTCTGGGTGGCCTATCCTTTGTTTTTGCAAGGCGTGGGCGCGGCTGAATTTCCCGATCGCAACTAAACTAAATTTCCTCAATCTTGCACTCCGGGATTACCCCCAGTATTTCAGGAGCGGATTCGGGCTTTGATGCAATGTCTACAAAACCAGCCTGCGAGGCGACAGCATTTATATCGGCCCCTGCAAGTGCGACGTTAGCGGATCGCTCTTGGGGCACGCGGTTGCTCAGCCACGTGGCGATGGGCTTGCCTGCTAATCCCCGAAATGGCCGCAGCCCGGCAATCACTCTGCCACGCACCCCGTGTACGCGGTAACCCGCGGAGTGCAGCGCAGCGCTCGAAGACTGATATACCAGGCTTTTAACATCCGCTTCCGTTGAAGAGTTCTTCGGCGATTGCCACAGCCACCCGTAAAATCTAGAAATACAATCTTCGCAACGAAATGGGCGCACTAACAGCATGGGAAGAAAAACTCGCTCCCCCAGACTCCGTTTCGACCTTCTTAATCGAGAACTGCCACAATTCGAGCAGGTCATTCGCTCCGTCCACAGTCCGCGCAAAAAATATCAGAAACGTTAGAAACACTCAATACTAAGCTTTCTTTAGCCCAAAAAGTACCAGCGATAACCGCTTTAGTTTCAGTCAGGTGCGGCGAGGCTTAATTTTGCGAATCGTGAGCATTTCGGCGGAGCACAAGCCTTTCGCGTTGCCCGACCGTTGAACGAGATAATATCAACGCGCAACACTTATGAGTGTTCCCGAGCCGCCTGCCCTGCAACGACCGGAACCGCCGGACGTCCCACAATATACGCCACGATCGCGCTAGCCAACATCAATAACGCAGCCAGGTAATATGGCGCGCCGGGCACATGCACGCTCACATGCGGCGAAATTGCCATCGCAAAAACCTGCGTAAACAACAACGGCCCAATCATCCCGGTAGTCGCCCGCAAACTATTGACGGCGCCTTGCAGCTTCCCCTGAGAAGTCGGATCCACCCGCTGAGACATCAGCGACTGCATCGCTGGCCCGGCAATACCCCACAAAGCAATCAACGGAATAGCCGCGAAGGCCATCCATCCCCGCGAAGCCAGCGCAAACGCCAAGAAAGCCAGAAAGCCAAAGCCCAGCCCGGACAACAAGCTGTACCGCTCTCCGAAGCGCTTCACAAATGGACCCACTAGGAGTCCAGACGCAAGGCTCACAGATAATCCCACGGTCGCGAGCGAAAGTCCGATGGTGCGCTCGCTCCATCCGTAGCGGTAATCGGCATACAACACAAAAATCGTAGGCAGTACCTGGTGCGCCAAATAATAAAGGAACGTGACAATGGCCAGGCCGCCAAGTTCCGGATGCGACCGCAAAAGCGTCAAGGAACCTAGCGGATTCGCCATGTGCCACGCCTTTTTCGCCCGGCGTTCCGGCGGCAGCGATTCCGGCAAAATGAAGAATCCATAAATCGCATTCGCCAGGCTTAGCCCCGCTGCGATCCAGAACGGGCGCCGCAAATGCACATTGCCCAATAACCCGCCCACCGCCGGGCCGATAATGAATCCAAGTCCAAATGCCGCGCTGATCAGTCCAAATTGTTTGGCGCGGCGCTCCGGCGGAGTCACGTCCGTCACATAAGCAAACGCCGTGGAAATATTGGAAGTAGTGATTCCGGAAATAACTCTACCCACGAACAGCCAGCCCAGCGTCGGCGCCAGCGCCATTAAGATGTAATCGAACCCCAACCCGGCGCAGGAAATCAAAATAATCGGCCGCCGCCCAAAGCGATCCGACCATGCCCCCAATATCGGAGAAAAAATGAATTGCATCGTGGCCCACGCGAATCCGAAATATCCAGTGATGCTCGCCGCATCAGCTATATTGCCGCCTTTGAATTGAATGATCAGGTTAGGCAGGACCGGAGCGACAATGCCGAGCGCCAGAAAATCCAGCAGAATCGTTATAAAGATGAAAATAAACGCGGCTTGGCCAAAGCGCCCCGCCGGAATCTGTGACTCCCGACCGGACGCGACCTCGTCAGCGAGGCCGCTCGACACGTTTTCTTGAGTGGATGGAATTGAATCAGCCATTACTAAAATGCTGCGCTAGACTTCCAGAATCACCGGCAAAATCAGTGGGCGCTTGGACGTATGTTTATTAATGTAGCGCTTCAGGTCCACGCGAATTTTTTCCTTGATGACGCTCCAATCGGAATTTTCTTCCGCATTGGATTGCTCCACGGTATTGATAATCACTGCCCGGGCTCCGGCAATTAATTCCTGGCCATTGTCGCTCATCAATCCGCGAGTCACGATCTCCGGGTGCGATTCCATTTTTCCGGTGTGCTTATCAATGGCGATGATGGACACCACCACGCCATCCTCGGAAAGATGTTTGCGGTCGCGTATCACCACCTCTTCGATTTCTTCCAGTGAGCCGGAATCCACGCACACACGTCCAGCCGTCACCGGATCGCGGCGATGCGCGCCATCTTCAGTGAACTCGATCGTCTTGCCATCCTCTAGCAACAAAATTTCTCCGGAAACGCAGCCAATCTGGTGCGCCAGAGCCGCGTGCCTGAAAAGATGCCGATATTCGCCGTGCACCGGAATAAAATATTTCGGCTTCACCAGTTGCAGCAATAGTTTTTGTTCTTCCTGGCTGGCATGACCCGAAACGTGAATCGTGCCCGCGGAGTTGTCGTAGTAAACCAACGCGCGCCTGCGGAACATGTGATCCAGCATGCGAAAAATTGCTTTTTCATTCCCCGGAATGATGCGCGCGGAAAGTATCACTGAATCGTTCTCGTCTACCGAAACGAAGCGGTGATTGTCCACCGCGATGCGCGACAGCGAAGACATAGGCTCCGCCTGGCTGCCGCTCGCCAGAATCACAATTTTCTTGGGATCGAAGCCGCGAATGTCCTGCGGGCGCACCACCATGCCGTCCGGAATCCGCAGGCACTCCAGCGAGTGCGCGATTTCCACGTTGTCGAGCATGCTGCGACCCACGAACGCAATCTTGCGTCCCACGCGCGAAGCGATATCAATGACCTGCTGGATGCGATGGATGGACGACGCGAAGCACGACAGAATCACGCGCCGCGGCGCCGAACGGCAAAGCTCCTCGATGCGCGGCACGATGGCCCGCTCCGACGGCGTAAACCCCGGCCGCTCCACGTTCGTGGAATCGCTGAAAAGCGCTAGCACCCCTTCATTTCCATAGCGCGCAAATGCGTGGAGATCAAAAGGCACACCGTCTACCGGCGTCTGATCAATCTTGAAGTCGCCAGTGTGGATGATCACCCCGACCGGTGTGCGTATCGCGAGCGCGACGCAATCAATCGTGCTGTGCGTCACCAAAATAAATTCCACTTCGTATGGCCCGATTTCCACTCTGCGGCCCGGCAAGACTTCACGCAACGTCGTGGATTGCAGCAGTCCCGCTTCTTCCAGTCGTTTTTTTACCAGCGCCAGCGTAAACCGCGTGCCGTACACCGGCACGTTCAGATCGCGTAAAATATATGGCAGCGCGCCGATGTGATCCTCGTGGCCATGTGTTAGCACGATGGCGCGAACGTGCGCGCGATTTTGCTTTAGATACGTAATGTCCGGTATGACCAGGTCTACGCCCAGCAGTTCCGACTCCGGAAACATCATGCCCGCGTCGATGACGATAATGTCATCGCCAAACCGCAGGGCCATCATGTTCATTCCGAATTCGCCTAAACCGCCGAGGGGAATTACCGTGAGGGATTGCGAACTTTTATTCAATGAAACGTTACTCAAGTCATCTCCAAAACGCGTTGCTGAATCGTATCATAATGCCGTCACGACCAACGGATGGTCGCAACCCATAAATGTTAGATGGACGCGAAAGAAACAGATGTACAGCGCCTGTTAGGCACTTTTTGTAGTACCCCGCGCTTTATTTTGTTAGACCCGCGAACCTAGTGCTTACGGCCGATTGCCGGCAATCAAATGCACGATAGAAACGAGAATGAACGCGCCCAACGTTGCCGCCGCCAGTGAATAAATAAATCCGCCGCCGAGAATTCCCAGACGCGTAAATATCCATCCGCCGAGAAGGGACCCCACTAGTCCCAGCACAATATCGGTGATGCACCCATATCCTTCGCCGCGCGAAATCTTTCCCGCCAGCCATCCGGCGATCAAACCAATAATGATCCAGCCAAGTAAGCTGCGCTGGTATTCCACTACGACTACCCGCGATTCAAAAAATGTGGCCAACATTGTCGCCATCATGGTGCCTCCGCAAAGCCCGTTTCTGTCGCCGCGATGATGGCGGCTAGTCTATCAAAGTCAGGCCCCGCCCAATAACATTTCGCCAAAACTTAGCCGGTCACTAGATTTCAGCAGGCTGCTGTTGCGTCATGCAATGGATCGTCCCCAGTCCCAGCACCAAATCGCGGCAAGCAATCCCAATAACTTTTCTGCCAGGGAAAAATTCTGCCAGCTTATTCAGCGCTACACGATCGTTTTCGTCGTTAAAAGTCGGAACCAGCACCAACCCGTTCGCGATGTAAAAATTTGCGTAGCTCGCTGGAAGCCGCTGGCCATCAAAATAAACCGCTTTAGGCATCGGCAGCGTTTCAATGTGCGGCGCAGCCCCGTCCTGATCCGTCATTTGTTTCAGCCGTGCGAGATTTTCCTGCAAAGGTGCGTAGTTCTCATCGCCTCTGTCGTCTTCCACCACGGCTACTACTGTGGTCGGATTTACGAAACGAGCCAAGTCATCCACATGTCCGTGCGTATCATCGCCGGCAATTCCGCGGTTCAACCACAGCACCTTTTTAACGCCCAGATATTTGCGAAATATTTCTGCGTAATCCTCGCGTGTAAATCCCGGATTGCGCTCCTGCGTTTTGCTAAGCAGACATTCTTCAGTGGTCAGCAGCGTTCCACGGCCGTTCACGTCGATGCTCCCGCCTTCCAACACCACCCGCCGGCTCTTATGAATCGGTTGCCACAGCCGGTGTTTCAGTTGGCGATTCGCCTTTTCCACCACCAGCGCATCTTTTTTATGATTCGGATATTTTGCCCACCCGTTAAACGAGAAATGATTGTAGGCCACGTCGCCATCCGCGTTTCGAACGCAGATCGGCCCGGAATCGCGCATCCACCCGCGATCGGTAGGGACGCGCAAGAAATCTATAGCGTCAAGATTCGCTCCAGCGTTCTTCAAGAACGATCGCACCCGCACTTCAGCGGCGCGATCTTCAACCAACAGAAAAACACGCTCCACTTCTGACAGCAGCCGCACAATCTCCGCAAACGCCCACGGAATTGTCGCGAATTTTCCCGGCCAGTCCGTCACTTCATGCGGCCATCCGAGCCACGTGGCCTGATGCCGCTCCCATTCTGCGGGCATGCAATACCCAAGATCGCCAGGGTTTGTAGAATTTGTGGAACTAACGCGAGCCCGCGGCATTATTCCGCGAGCCAACGGTTGAGGATCGGCTGGTACGCGTCAATGCGCCGGTCGCGTAGAAACGGCCAGTTCCGCCGCGTATCTTCACTCATGGCCGGATCACACTCGACTACCAATATTTCTTCCCGATCATTCGACGCTTGCGAAATTACTTTGCCAAATGGATCCGCGACAAAAGAATTTCCCCAGAACTCCAGCCCCGCGTCGCCCTTCACCAGCCCGCCTTCAAATCCCACGCGGTTCACCACCGCGGCGTAAACTCCGTTGGCAATTGCATGGCTGCGCTGAATAGTTTTCCACGCGTCCAGCTGTGAAGGCCCAAATTGTTCTTTTTCGTGAGGATGCCAACCGATGCTCGTGGGATAGAAAATCACCTGCGCACCGCTCAAGGCCGTCAGCCGCGAACCTTCCGGATACCACTGATCCCAGCAAATCTGCACTCCGATGCGCGCGTATTTAGTATCGAAATTGGGAAAACCCAGATCGCCAGGAGTGAAATAAAATTTTTCATAATATAGAGGATCGTCCGGAATGTGCATTTTGCGGTATTTACCAAGAAACGTCCCATCCGCATCCAGCACCGCGCAGGTATTGTGATAAATTCCCGCCGCCCGCCGTTCGAACAGCGAAATCACCAGCGCCACGTCGCACTCTTTTGCGACCTTTGCCAATCTCTCCGTGGTCGCGCCAGGCACCGGCTCCGCTAGGTTGAATAATTCCGCGTCTTCGCTACGGCAAAAGTACTCGCTGCGAAATAATTCATGCAACGAAATGATTTGCGCTCCGCGCGCGGCCGCTTTGCGTATTTTCTCGATCGCATGCGTCAGATTCTCTTCCGCATCCGTCGTGCATTTCATTTGCACCAATCCGATGGTAAATTTATCTGCCATGAAACAATTTTAACATGTTCGTTCAAAACTCGCCGGCGTGCTGTTTTGTTCTTCCTTTCTTGGGGAGTTTGTACTATCAATCTGTGCACAGTTCAACACCAATGATGTCGCGCGAAATTTATGCGCACTTCGCGGCGATTGTCGTAGCATTTGATATTCAGGAGATGCAATGGCGAAGCAGTCCAAAAAATCAGTAACCGGCCGCGTGCTTCACGATCCCGTCAGCGATAAGTTGCGGCCGATTTTCCCGTTGGACCTTTCGAAATGCCGCACCATCGATGAATTGGTGCGCGCCATGGGCGACACCGCTTTCACCGGCCGCCAGATTGGCGACGCCGCCGACGTTTTGGAAGCAATGGCGCGCGATAAAGACTGCTTTGTGGCTATGACCCTCTCCGGCGCTCTCACCGTTGGCAAAATGGGATTAATTTTTTGCGACCTCATCGAATCCGGAATCGTGAAGGCGATTATTTCCACCGGGGCATTGATGGCCCACGGCCTGGTCGAAGCTACCGGACGCTCTCATTTCCGCTACGACGACAAGAAAATGGACGACAGCGAACTTTTTCAAGCCGGCTACAACCGTGTTTACGATTCCCTCGAGCCCGAATCAAATCTTGATCACGTCGAAAAAGTGATGGAGCGGGTACTGAACAATTGGGATGCCGAAGAAACCGTTTGCAGCTGGAAAGTCCATCAACGCATCGGCGAATACTTGCATAAGACCATGCCTGGGCGGGGAATTCTTAAGTCTGCTTACGAGAAAAATGTCCCTGTTTTCGTCCCGGCCTTTTCGGATTCCGAGCTGGGCATCGATTTCGCGCTTCACAAGATTCTTCGCCTGCGAGACAAGCGGCCGTTGCTGCGCTTCGATCCCTTCGAAGATTTTGAGAAATTTGCCAACACCATGCTTGCCACCAAACGCATGGGCATTTTTACTGTGGGCGGTGGCGTGCCCCGCAATTGGGCCCAGCAATTCGGCGTATACGCGGAACTTCTAGCGCGCCGCGGCTACAAACAAATTCCTCTGAAGCGCTACAACTATGGCGTCCGCATCTGTCCCGAGCCTGTTCACTGGGGCGGACTCAGCGGCAGCACCTATACTGAAGCCGTTTCGTGGGGAAAATTCGTTCCCCGCGAGGAAGGCGGCATGTTGGCGGAAGTTTTCGACGACGCCACCGTGGCTTTGCCGCTAATTGTGGGCGCGGTGCTCGATCGCCTTGGTTATTTCAAACAGTAATAACTAAAAGTGCGCCAGAACGAAACCTATTTGTAAAAGGGAAGTACTCTCGAAAAAACTCGCGCCAACTATTTTAGACCTTCAATCAACTAATCGTCTTCGCCAATCAAAATAGCCGCGCCCAGAACGGTGGTCCACAAACCGCGCTTGTCGCCCACCGCCGACTGCGTGACGTTCATGGTCCGAACGATTTTATTTGAAATTCGATAAACTTCTTTTTTCTCGTCGAAAGACAAATCCGGATCGAATTCCACGTTCAGCGTGGTCGCCAGCATTTCCGCCGCCAACTCTTCCGCGTATTCGCCGGCCACTTCTTCCGTTTCCCCGAAAGAATGATGCTCGGACAAATATCCGTACATCGATTTATCGCTCGGCAACGCCAAACCGATGCTCGCGGCGATCAAGCGATGCGCTTCCTTGGTGGAATTCTCGCTGATGACTGTAAAAGCTACTTGCCCGGGCCTGATGTGTTTCAGTCCTTCGCTGCGCGAGATTAATTTGCAGTTGGGAGGGAAGATCGAAGAAACCCGCACGATGTTACACGCCGCGATTCCTGCGTTTCGCAAGGCCAACTCAAAACTGGAAAGCCTCTCGCGATGTTTACCGACGCCTTTGGTGAGGAAAATCTTTTTAGCGACAAACGCCATGGACCGGGTGGCCGTGCCTCCGTGAGTTAGTTAACAGAAAAAATTTTCCGCTGTGGAAAAGTAACAAGAAGGTATTGCACTGTCAACGCAATTCCAGTGCTTGCAACGCATTTGGAGTAAATAAAAACATAATTTAACCGCGCGCTACTCTTTCGTGCCGGCGACGTGCCGCAAAAGCTTCCCCAACGGTTTGCAAATCGCCAAAATCTGCCCTAAATCAGTCGGCGTGAAATCCGGACCGGCCGTCGTGAGGCTCGTGCCCTTGCGGCTGACCTGGATAATCCCCACGACTCTTCCATCCGACAAAATTGGAGCGCTGATAATTTTCTGAATCGCTTCCGCGCTTCCATTTCCGGTTTTTATGCCTTCGAAAACGCTGGCGTGCCGCACCGCCGCGAATTTATTGTTAATTTCCGGCCGGCTTTCTCTGGCGGTGCGAGCCGCTAACGCTGAATTGCTCGATAAAGGTATGTATCCAACCTGATGCAGCGCCTCGGGCGCCAAAAAATAGAGATGTTTCCACCGCGTTGACAATCCCATGATCGCCACTTCGTCGGGTTTCACGCTCAACGATTTTGCGATGCGATCAGCTACGGATTGCAGGGACAGTTTTTTGCCAGCTTCTTCGTCAGCGCCCAGGGCACTCGCCAGCCGTTCCAACTCGGTAACTAAACTGAAACTTGGATCCATGTGGTGTGGGTTAAAACCGCGTGCTGGAATACAACAATTCTCATTCCTTCGTCAATTTAATTGGCGCTAGTCGAATTGTACTAGCTAGTTATGCTGCGGAACGAAAATAAATCCCTTACAAGTTCGCATTACATACGGTATTGCTTTTCAGCGCTAAACTTGCATCGCTTTCCTTAACTCCCTATACTGAATTTGCCGCGATTCTTCACCGTTCTTGCGCTCTAATTTCTGCAAGGGACTTTCGCGGCGGAGAGGGCATGTCCGCAACCGCCGCTCAGGCAAATTCGAGTTACCTTCTTCGCAAACTTCATTCTTTAACCGGTATTATTCCTGTTGGCGCGTTTCTGGCCGAGCATTTCTGGTCTAATAGCGCGGCCCTCGTCAGCGCGCAAAAGTATAACCAGACTTCCGAAGACCTGCAGACCATTCCGTATCGACTTTTTGTTGAATGGCTGTTTATTTTTCTGCCCATTCTGTATCACGGCAGTTATGGCGTGTACATTTGGCTGCGCGGGCAGTCGAATGTCTCGCAATATCCGTGGGTGCGCAACTGGCTCTACACCTTGCAACGTTGGACCGGCCTGGTAGCCTTCGTTTATATCGGCTGGCATCTTTACACCGAGCGTTGGATCACTCACGGCCGTTCCACCTACGCAACCGTCGCGAATGATTTGCTGAATCCCTGGTATCTGGCGTTTTTCGTTGTCGGCGTGCTGGCCTCCTCGTTTCACCTTGGCGTCGGCATCTGGAATTTTCTTTGCAAATGGGGACTCGCCGCCACTGCTCGCGCACAACGCGCTGCAGGACAGCTCGGAGTTTTGATCGGCGTCGTTTTCAGCGTTGTCGGTGTTTTAATACTTCTCAGTTTTCGCCTGGACTGGCATCCGTTCGCTTCGTACTTACCGAAATGAATCAGCCTTAGCCAAATGAGACAGCCCAAAATTATCGTGGTTGGCGGCGGCCTCGCCGGATTGATGGCCACCATTCGCGTTGCGGAGGCAGGCGTGCCTGTAGATTTGTTTTCCATCGTGCCCGTAAAGCGCTCCCATTCTGTCTGCGCCCAGGGCGGCATCAACGCCGCGAAAAACCAAAAAGGTGAAGGCGATAGCACCGCTAAGCATTTCGACGACACCATCTATGGCGGCGACTTTCTAGCCAATCAGCCGCTGGTAAAGCGCATGTGCGAAGCCGCTCCTGGAATCATCGATCTTCTCGACCGCATGGGCGTCATGTTTAATCGCACACCTGAGGGCCTGCTTGACTATCGCCGTTTTGGCGGCACTTTATATCACCGCACCGCTTTCGCAGGCGCCACCACCGGGCAACAACTGCTTTACGCTCTCGATGAGCAAGTCCGCCGCCACGAATCCGAGGGTAAAGTCAAAAAATTCGAAGGCGCAACATTTCTTTCCGCAGTGATTGATGATTCCGGCGTGGGCCGCGGCATCTGCTCCATGGATTTGCGTTCCATGGAAGTGACTACGCACGCCGCCGATGCCGTAATCTTCGCCACTGGCGGAATCGGCGCGATTTTCGGACGCTCCACGAATTCCGTCGTGTGCACCGGCTCCGCGCAATCCGCGCTTTTTCAGCAAGGCGTTGATTATGCGAACGGTGAATTTATCCAAGTCCATCCCACCGCTATTCCCGGCGAAGACAAGTTGCGCTTGATGAGCGAATCAGCGCGAGGCGAAGGCGGCCGCGTCTGGGTTCCCAGAAATCCCAATGACCAGCGCGCGCCGCGAACCATTCCCGAAGGTGAGCGCTTTTATTTTCTCGAAGAGTGGTATCCGAAGTACGGAAATCTCGTTCCTCGCGACATCGCCACGCGCGCCATTCATCGCATCGTGTATCAGGAGCGTCTCGGCCTGCACGGTAAAGCCGCTGTATATCTGGATGTCACGCACATTCCGCGCGAAACGCTCGATCGCAAGCTCGAAGGCATTCTCGAAATTTACGAAAAGTTTTTGGGCGTCGATCCCCACGTGGAACCCATGCAGGTTTTTCCCGCCATGCACTACACCATGGGCGGCATCTGGGTAAACGGGCAGGATCAGGCTACCAATGTGCCGGGAATTTACGCGGCCGGTGAATGCGAATATCAATATCACGGCGCCAATCGCCTCGGCGCCAATTCGCTGGTCTCTTGTATTTTTGGCGGCGGCCTCGCTGGACCAGCCGCCGTGAAATACGCAGCAAACTTGCAGAACGGAACTGAAGCAGTATCCTCCACGGTTTTTGAAATAGAGAAAAAACGTCAGGAAGAGAAAAATCAGGCACTCATTTCTAACCAAGGCTCTGAAAATCCCATCACCATATGGCGCGAACTCGGCGACATCATGACCGAGTACGTCACCGTGACGCGCATCAACAAGAATCTGGAATTGGCGGACTCCAAAATCCGTGACCTGCAGGCGCGCTATCACAAAATCAATTTAAGCGACCGTACCAAGTGGTCCAATCAGACCCTTAATTTCGCTCGTGAACTGGAAAATATGCTGATTCTCGCTCGAGTGGTCACCCTCGGCGCATTGCAGCGCAACGAATCGCGTGGCGCTCACTACAAGCCGGATTTTCCGGAGCGCGATGACGCCAACTGGCTCAAAACTACTCGCGCCAAGTTTAGCGACGGCGAAATCATGTTGACCTACGAGCCCGTCGACATTTCTCAGATTCCGCCGCGTCCAAGGCGTTACGACGCCGCCAAATAACAGTTGAAGAAAAGTGTCTCTGTGCAATTAGAGGTTGCCATGCCCAATAAAAACGACAAAAACGCCAAAAAAGAAGTCCTCGTCAAAGTAAAACGGCAGTCTGCCCCTAAGCAATCCGCGCATTGGGAGGAATTTCGGCTGCAATGGCGGCCCTACATGAACGTCATCATTTGTCTCCGCGATATCAGCGAGAATCCCGTCACCAGCGATGGCCGCGCAACCACTCCAGTCTCCTACGATTCAAATTGCCTCGAAGAGGTCTGCGGTTCTTGCGCCATGCTCATTAACGGCAAAGCGCGCATGGCCTGTTCCGCGCTGGTCGATCAACTCGATCAGCCCATTCGCATCGAGCCCCTGACGAAATTTCCTGTGGTCCGTGATCTATCCGTCGACCGCCAGTTCATGTTTGAAAGTTTGAAGCGCGTCAAAGCCTGGATTCCCATCGACGGCACTTACGATCTCGGCGAGGGCCCACGCGTGGCCCCGGAAATTCAGGAAAAGGGCTACCCCCTTTCGCGTTGCATCACCTGCGGCAATTGCCTGGAAGTCTGTCCTCAAGTCAACGCGCACAATCCCTTCATGGGTGCGGCCATTTTTAGCCAGGTACGCCTCTTCAATATGCATCCCACCGGAAAAATGCACGCCAAGGAACGCATCGCAGCCGTAATGGGCAACGGGGGCATCGAGGATTGTGCCAACGCGCAGAATTGCGTCGTTGCTTGTCCCAAAGGCATCCCCCTGACGGAATCTCTGGCGGAAATAAATCGCGAAGCCTGGAAACAATCGCTATTCGGCTGGCTCGCCGGCTGATTCTTGATCATCTCTAGTGCTCAAACGTAGCATCACACCAGTTTTTTCCATCCGTCTGGCTCCGTTTCCGTTTACAATCTGCCTTCGCTAATAACTTTGGAGAATAAATGACCCGCGCTCTGCCGTTAGCTTTTGCCTCCATCTCTCTTTTGCTCGTCGCAGCTTTAGCTATCTCCGCAGTCTCCGTTTCAGAAAAAGCCCGCAAACTGCATTTTTCTTCCATCGTGGTGGACACTCACGACGACACCACCCAGCGCTTCCTCGATGGCAAGTTCGACCTCGGCGATCGAACCAATACCGGTAGCATTGACATTCCGCGCATGAAGGAAGGCGGCCTCAGCGCGATTTTCTTTTCCATCTGGATTCCCAGCAAAGTTACTGACCCAGAAGCGGTGCGCCGCGATTTGCAGCAGATCGATGCCGTGCGCGAACAAGTCCGTAAGCATCCGAATGACCTCGTGCTGTCCACCACCGTTGCGCAAATACGCGAAGCAAAAAAGAAAGGCCAGATCGCCGCGCTCATGGGCGTGGAAGGCGGCCACATGATCAACAGCGACCTCGCCGTGTTGCGCAAATTTGCCGGCCTGGGAGTGCGCTACATGACCCTGACGCACAGCGGCAACGATGAGTGGGCCGACTCTTCCACCGACAAAGCTGTTCACAACGGACTGACCGATTTCGGCAAGGATGTCGTGCGAGAAATGAATCGTCTCGGCATGATGGTGGACATTTCTCATGTCAGCGACAAAACTTTTGCCGACGCTTTAGCCGTCAGCAAAGCCCCCATGATCGCTTCGCACTCCTCCTGCCGCGCGATTTGCGACGCTCCCCGCAACATGACTGACGAAATGATGAAGGCTCTGGCTGCCAAGGGCGGTGTGGTACAGATTAATTATCACGTCGGCTTTCTAAGCCAGGAATTTCGCGACGCGGAAAAAGCCGACCCCAAAATCAACGCCGCCATCGAGCAGGAAGTAACCAAACGCTGTGGCGATAACGAAGCTTGCCAGCTCCTCGAAGGTGACAAACTTACCCGCGAAGCCGTCGAGCAGGGCAAATTGCCGCGCGTAAGCTACGAGAAAATCATCGAGCACATCGATCACGCCGTAAAGGTTGCCGGCGCCGACCATGTTGGCCTCGGTTCCGATTTCGACGGCGCCAACATGCCCTACGGCATGGAAGATGCCAGCAAGTTGCCGCTCATCACCGACGCGTTGCTCAAAAAAGGCTATTCCGAGAGTGACGTAAGAAAAATTTTGGGAGAAAATACTTTGCGCGTTATGAGTGAAGTGGAGCGCGTAAGCCACGATCTGAATGCGACCAGTAAAAATCAGTCTAGTTCGCTGCGCGCGAAAAAGAGGGAAGCGAAATGAATAAATTTGCGATTCTAATAGCCGCAGGTATCGTTTCTGCAGCCATCCCAGTTTCAGCGCAAACCGGAAGCACCGCTCCCGCTAAGCCGAAATCCTCCACGGCACAAAAATCGACCGCCGCGAAAACCAGCGCGTCAACCGCGAAATCCTACGACCGCGCTTTACTTCACCCCGCGCTGTTGAAAGACAAAGCTCCCGAAACCTACCAGGTGAAATTTGAAACCAGCAAAGGCGACTTTACCGTTTCCGTCACCCGCGCGTGGGCCCCGCTGGGAGCGGACCGCTTTTACAATCTCGCCAAGCATCATTTTTTTGACAACGGCAGTTTTTTCCGTGTGCTCAAGGGTTTCGTCGCGCAATTTGGAATCAGCGCTTATCCCCCTGTGAGCGCAGTGTGGGAGAAGGCCACCATCAAAGACGATTCGGTGACGCAAAGCAATAAAAAATACTCCCTCACCTTCGCCACCGCTGGCCCCAACACCCGCACGACTCAGCTGTTTATCAATCTGGCGGACAATCCCCGTCTGGATGGCATGGGTTTCGCTCCGTTTGGTCAGGTCACCGAGGGAATGAGTGTCGTGGATAACCTGTACGCGGACTATGGCGAAGGGGCGCCCGGCGGCAGTGGGCCCAATCAGGACGAAATTCAAAAGCAGGGTAAACCCTATCTGGACAAGAACTTCCCCAACCTCGATTTCGTAAAGACCACTACGTTAACCCCAGCCCCGAGTCCAGCAACGCACAGAACTTTGCCCGCGAAGAAGACCGTGCCCGCGCCCAAACCATAGCCTCATTTCAGGTTTGAATTGTCGCAACGAGACCTGAGGCGCCTCGTCCATGTATCAGCAATTTGAATACTTCGAAACAATTCTTTGACAAATCTGTGATTTGACACTCCTTCTATAACCGTCGTACCCTGTTCTTGATGAGTACTTGTTGCCAGATGCTCTGTTGTGCGTGCGCATGTAACGCTGCGTGTTGCACCGACCACAGCTCTGGCCCAACAAGTTTCCGAACTTAGCGCATAAATACTAAAGAGTTCCGAAGCCCACGTTGCCAGAGCACTGGTGAACGTGGGCTTTTTCTTTTTAGGCGCGTGTATTTACAGCAAAACGCACAGGGACCGTTTACAGGTGAATCGTTCATGTCTCAAGTAACTCCAGATCAATCGCCCGAGGCCAAGCCGACTGAAGGCAAGCTAACTGAGGCGAAGCCGGTTGAAACCAAAGCTCAACGCGTCGAACGCCTCAAGCGCTCCAAAAATGCCTGGGACCATTTCGATGAGATCCAGCGGTTCGCTCGCACCGGATTCGATTCCATTCCGCCCGAATGGCTGGGCACTTATTTCCGTTCTTGGGGCGTTTACACCCAGGGCGATGGAGTCGGCGTAATTGGCGGCAAAAATGGCGAAGGCAAGACTATGCCATTTTTCATGGTGCGCATCCGCATTCCCAACGGTCTGATGACCACCCAGCAAGTCCGCACCATCGCAAACCTCGCGGAAAAATACGGCCGCGGCGTCGCGGACATTACCGTTCGTCAAAACATTCAATTGCACTGGGTCACCATAGAATCGCTACCAGAAGTTCTGCAGAGCCTTTGGAACGTGGGCCTCACCACCACAGGCGCCTGTGGCGACGTCGCGCGAAACATTACCGGGTGCCCCCTCGCGGGTCTCGACTGCGAGGAAATCATTGACGCATCGCCCCTCGCCCTAAAAATCGATCGCGAACTCGGCGGCAATTCCGAGTTTTACAATCTCCCCCGCAAATTTAAAATTTCCATCACCGGTTGCCGTCACTGGTGCTCCTATCCCGAAATTAACGACATCGGCCTCACCGCCACGACTCGCCGTCGCGCAGGAAAATCCGAAGTAGGCTTCACGCTGCGCGTCGGCGGCGGCCTTTCGACCAATCCTCACCTGGCGGTCGCGCTTGATGCTTTTATCAAGCCCGAACAAGTCATCCCGGTAGTTCGCGGTGTCGCTGAAATATTTCGCGCCAGTGAAGTCTTGCGGCAGAGCAGGGAAAAGGCCCGCCTCAAATTCCTCTTCCTGGAACATGGGTGGACCGCCGACACTTTCCTCGCGGAATTGCAGCAACGCATCGGTTTTTCTCTCGACCCCGGCGAACGAGAAGAAATCCCCGCCGACATCCATCGCGACCACGTCGGCGTGCATGCTCAAAAGCAGCCCGGTCTCGTGTACGTGGGCGCATCTGTTTTACGTGGCCGCATCACTCCCCAACAATTAAATCTCGCCGCTGACCTCGCTGACCGCTACGCCGACGGCCATGTTCGCAATACCGTAATGCAAAACCTGCTCATCGTAAACGTCCGCAAAGAAAGTGCCTCGCTAGTCGCGGACACCCTGACCGCCGCGGGCTTGCCCGTTCAAGCTTCCGTTTTTGCGCGCGGCACCATTTCCTGCACCGGCTCCGAATTCTGCAAGCTGGCCCTTACCGAAACGAAGAGCTTTGCGCGCTGGCTCACCGAAGAACTTGAAGACCGCTTGCCCGGCTTCGAAGAGCAACTCAAGTTGCACATCACCGGCTGCCCGAACAGTTGCGGCCAGCATTGGATCGCCGACATTGGCATCGAAGGCAAGAAAATCAAGCAGAACGGCAAAATGGTCGACGCCTATTACTTCTGCGTCGGCGGCAGCGTCGGCCAGTTCGCTTCCATTGCGCGCCCCGTTGGCTACCGCTGCACCGCTGATACCGTGCCCGACGCGATCGAAAGGCTGCTCGAAGGTTTCAACACTCAACGCGAAGGAAACGAAAATCTGCGCCAGTTTTTTGGCCGCCATAGCAACGAAGAACTCCGCGCCCTCTTGGCCGGCACCTTCATTGGTGCCGTCGACCGCGATGTGGCGCTCGGCCCCGTGCCCCACGGAGTGGAAGGGTAGTGGCGAAAGAAAAAACATGAGCCTCTTTCCCATTTTCGTGAAGTTGCAAGGTCGACTGGTCGTGGTCGTCGGAGGCGGCAACATCGCGGCCGGGAAAATCCCCGGCCTCTTACAGGCGCAAGCCCGCGTGCGCGTCATCGCTCCGCAAATTAATTCACAAATTTCAGTATGGGTGGACTCCGGCGAAATTGAGTGGCTTGAGAAAGAATTTGCGCCCGGTGATTTACAAGACGCTTCTTTAGTCATTGCCGCAACTTCAATTCCCGCTGTAAACGCCGCCGCCTTTCGCGCCGCTGAAGCCCGCGGTATTTTCTGCAACGCCGTCGACGACATCGCCAACTGCCATTTCTACTACGGCTCCATCGTCCAGCGCGGCGATTTGCAAATTGCCATCTCCACGAACGGAAAAAGTCCCGCCCTTGCTCAGCGTTTGCGCAAAGAATTAGAGCAGCAATATCCCGCAGAGTACGCCGCTTGGCTGGATTCCCTCGGCGATGCTCGCGAAAAACTTCGCGCCAACTCCGATTCGAAAGAAAACTTCGAAGAAAACAAAGCCATCCTCCATCGCCTCGCGAGGCCGGAGATGTTCTCTTGCTTTGTTCGCTCCCAAGCCCGCGAATCCGCTGCAACAAAATCCGGACGCCATGCTCCCGGCACGGTTTATCTAGTCGGAGCCGGCCCCGGCGATCCGGAACTGCTCACCGTAAAAGCCACGCAGCTGCTGGCCGCTGCCGACATCGTCTTGCACGACTCTCTCGTCAGCGCCGAAATTTTAGCCCTGATCTCGCCGCGCGCAGAAATCATCGACGTCGGCAAGCGTGCCGGCCGCAAGTTGCTCACCCAGGACGAAATCAACTCGCTGCTAGTCTCTTACGCCGAAACGAGAACAACAGTCGTTCGTCTCAAAGGCGGCGATCCATCCATGTTCGGTCGCGCCGGCGAAGAATTGGAAGCGCTGCGCCGCGCAAATATTCCGCACCAGGTCGTTCCCGGCATCAGCGCAGCACTGGGCGCCGCCGCAGCCGCCGGAATCTCCCTCACCGATCGTCGCGTAGCCTCTCAAGTGCTCCTCAGCACCTTTTCGCGAAGTCCCGAACACGGCGAACTCAAATGGAGCGCGCTCACCGCCGACACCACGCTAGTCCTCTATATGCCGGGAACCGATTACGCGGAAGTTGCCGAGCGCTTGCAAAACAGCGGCCTGCCTGCCGATTTGCCCTGCGTCATCGTCTCGCGCGCCACGCAAGCGGAGCAGCAAGTGCGCTGGTCCACGGTAGCCAGCATCGCAGTAGAAGAAAAACTGCCCGCGCCCGCACTTTTTATTGTCGGCCGCGTCGCATCGCACCAAATCACGGAACTCAGCAAGTCTTTTTGGACATCGCGCGAATCAGCGACGCCTCAGCAAGCCGAATCCATCGCTTAGACAAATATTGGAGAAGAGAAAATGACCACGACTGACGCTACGCTCGACAAAAAATCAGAGAAATCATCCCCTAAGAAAATTTCATGGGACACCTGGGCGGTCCTGGCCGCTTTCGTAGCCGCCCTGTTGATCCGCTTCGGCGTCGTAAAACACATTCCGTGGTGAACCTGGCAACCGGGCAGCCACCACCAGCAAAACTATTCGCATTTGGAGGAGAGCATTTATGTCCGAGACTTTCGCAATTCCGCAGGTCAAGCAAGTCCAGGTAAAGCAGGCGCAGCCCAACCTCCAATTTCTCCGCGTTATTCCCGGCATTCTCCTTCTGGCCGCTATTGGATACGCCGGGAAGCTGCTGGAGCAAAACGTCGGCAAATACGCCAAATTTCACCACTGGATTTTCCCCAACATTGAATACGTTTTGTGGGCCATTCTGCTGGGCCTGGCGATCTCCAACACTGTGGGTGTTCCCGCGATTTTCCGCGCCGGCGTCGCGACCTATGAATTCTGGCTCAAAGTTGGCATCGTCCTGCTCGGTGCGCGCTTCCTGTTAGGCGATGTTTTGAAACTCGGCGGCGTCAGCCTCGCGCTGGTAGCCATCGAAATCACCGGCGCCATCGCTTTCATGACCCTGCTCGGCCGCCTGTTTCATCTCAAGCCTAAACTCACCACACTGCTCGCAGTGGGCTCCGCGGTCTGCGGCGTCAGCGCCATCATTGCCACTCAAGGCGCCATCGACGCCGACGAAGAAGATTCTTCGTTCGCCATCGCTGCCATCCTCGCACTCGGCGCGCTAGCGTTGTTCACGTTTCCGCTGATCGGCCACGCATTGCATCTCAGCGACCACGCCTACGGCCTCTGGGCCGGCCTCGCAGTAGACAACACCGCCGAAGCTTCCGCTGCGGGCGCTCTGTACTCCGACGCCGCTGGCAAGCTCGCCGTACTCGCCAAAACCACGCGCAACGCCATGATCGGCTTCGTCGTTTTGGCCTACGCAATTTACTGGGCCGGTCGGGGCCAAGCCAAAACCGTAAAAAACAAAGCCGCGTTCCTCTGGCAGAAATTTCCCAAATTTGTTTTAGGCTTTCTGCTGATCTCCGTCCTCGCCACCTATCACTTCTTCTCTAAAGATCAAGTCACCGCGCTTGCTAATCTTTCCCGCTGGGCCTTCCTGCTCACTTTTGCTGGCGTCGGCCTGCGCACCAATTTCCGCGAAATGCGCAAACAAGGTCTTCGCCCCTTCGCGGTAGGAGCCATAGGGGAAGTAGTCATCGCTGTTTTTACTTTGGGCTTGGTAATCGGAGCGCAAAAAATCTGGGGCTGGTAACTGAAGGCAAAAAATCTCGCGGTAAACGAGTGTAACCGGAGTTCAAAAAGTTGGTAGTGAACGCAGCGTGTCCCACCTCGATTTCCAAGGTGGGCCCGACGTATAAAACACGCTCTACTCAGCCAGAGGCTGCCACAGTTCGAGGCGGTTGCCGTCGCAGTCCTTGATCCACGCGAAGCGGCCATAGCTGGCGTCCTCTCGCTTGGGATCGATCCAGACTCCGGCAGCAGCAAGCTGGGCGAGGACAGCGTCGAGGTCGTCGACGCGGTAGTTGATCATGGTCGCCTGTGGACCGTCGCCGAAATACTTGGTGTCGGCAGGGCAGGCCGATCAGGTGGTCATGCCCGTGCCGGCTGGGCCTTCCTCGGACCACAGAAACGCGGCGCCGCCGAAGTCGTTCAGCGTAATGCCGAGGTGCGCGGAGTACCACTTTGCCAGCGCCTTTGGATCTTGTGAGCGCAGGAAGACGCCGCCGATGCCTGTGATGCGTGCCATTGGATGCTCCAATGATTAGTGGTTAGACAGTCTCAAACGGCTCTAAAGCCCCAGCACCGTCACTAATTCCTTCACCGAAGCCGACGACTTCTGCAGCATCGCATTTTCTTCCGCACTCAATTTGATCTGAATAATTTCCTCGACGCCCTTCGCGCCCAACTTCACCGGCACGCCCACGAACAATCCCTTAACCCCGTACTCGCCCTCAAGATAGACCGCGCAAGGCAATATTTTTTTCTTGTCCTTCAAAATGGCTTCCACCATTTCCACCGCAGCTGCGGAAGGCGCGTAATAAGCCGAGCCAGTCTTCAGCAAATTTACAATCTCCGCGCCACCCTTGCGGGTACGTTCCACAATCGCGTCAATCCGTTCTTTAGGCAACAAATCCGGCAGCGGAATCCCGGCCACAGTCGAGTATCGCGGCAGCGGCACCATGTCATCGCCATGCCCTCCGAGCACGAAAGAATGCACATTCTCCACGCTCACTTTGCATTCCATGGCCACAAACGTACTCATGCGCGCCGAATCCAAAACACCAGCCATGCCCATCACACGATGTTTCGGGAATCCGCTGGTCTTGAACGCGGCCTGCGCCATCGCGTCCAACGGATTGGTGACCACGATAATGATGCAATTCGGCGAATGCTTCACGATCTGTTCCACGACCGCCTTGACCACGTCGTAGTTGGCTTTCAACAAATCGTCGCGGCTCATCCCCGGTTTGCGCGGAAATCCCGCGGTTATCACCACAATGTCGCTGTTCGCCGTCCCGCTGTAATCGCCCGTATTGGTGGAAATACCTGTCGCATGCGAATCCGTTCGCGTGATCGGCCCGGACTCCATCATGTCCAATGCCTTTCCCGCAGGCACGCCATCCAGAATATCTGTGATGACTACATCCGCGAGATCGGCATCCACAATTCTCTGCGCCGTCGTCGAGCCCACAAATCCGCTGCCGACCACCGTAACCTTTTTACGCATTCCGTCATTCTCCCCGAAATTTCCACGATGAATTACGTGCAATGTTTTACGTGCAATGTTGTCTGCGAAATTTACTTACGGTGTCGCGCGCTTACTGACGTGCAACCCGGCAGCAATATCACGTTCGTGACGAAACCGCCGCCGCCGCGCCCATGTTCTCGATAATCGCCGAAGCAAATGCCGCCGTGCCCACCTTAGTTGCGCCAGGCATCAACCGTTCCAAATCGTAAGTCACACGTTTCTGCTGGATCGTTCTGGCAATGCCACCTTCAATCAACTTCGCCGCCTCGCCCCACCCTAGAAAATCAAACATCATCGCGCCTGACAGCATTACCGAACTCGGATTGATCACATCTTTATCCGCATATTTCGGTGCCGTGCCGTGCGTCGCTTCGAACACCCCGAATCCATCGCCAATATTCGAACCCGGCGCCATTCCCAACCCGCCAACCTGCGCCGCGCAAGCATCCGAAAGATAATCTCCATTCAGATTCGACGTCGCCAGCACGCTGTATTCATCCGCCCGCAGCAGCACTTGCTGAAAGACAGAATCCGCGATGCGATCATTAATCAATAATTTTTTCTTCCACTGCCCTTTTCCGTGCGTACCGTAAATCGTTTCGACGGTGTGTTTCACTTCCGCATAAATTGTCTTCTTAAAATCCTCGGTTGCCTGCTCCAATCCCGGTTCGACCAGCGCGGCATTCTCCTCGACGCTCAACTGCGCATTTTTGTCCAGATTGTCGATGATCCAGCTTTCGCGCTCCGTAATTGTCTGCGCCCGAAATTCTTCTCGAGCCAAGTCATATCCCCAGTCGCGAAACGCGCCTTCAGTAAATTTCTGAATATTGCCTTTGTGCACCAGCGTAACGCTGGGCCGTTTATTCAGCAGCGCGAATTTGATCGCGCGCCGCACCAGCCGCTTTGTCCCGGTAGGCGAGATCGGTTTAATTCCGACGCCAGAATCCCAGCGAATCTGTTTTTTTCCATCTTTCAACATGTCGTGATTCAAAAAGTCCAGCAACTTCTTGGCGTCCGCAGTCCCGGACTTCCACTCAATCCCGATGTACACGTCTTCCGTATTCTCTCGAAATATGACAATGTCCATTTTTTCCGGCTGCCGCACCGGGGAGGGAACTCCTGCGTAATAACGCACCGGCCGCTCACACGAATACAAATCTAGAATCTGCCGCAGCGCCACATTCAACGAACGAATCCCACCGCCTACCGGAGTCGTCAGCGGCCCCTTGATGGCCACTCGAAAATCGCGAATGGCCTCTACGGTGTCGTTCGGCAGCCACTCTTTAAAAGTGTTGAACGCTTTCTCTCCCGCGAACACTTCGAACCATGCCGCGCGCCGCTTCCCGCCATAAGCGCGCTCCACGGCCGCATCAAAAACACGGCGCGAAGCTTTCCAGATATCCCGCCCGGTGCCGTCGCCCTCAATAAAAGGAATCACCGGCACGTCCGGCACTTGCAACTCGCCCCCGCTATATCCAATAGCTTGACCGCCCGCAGGAACCGCTTGCCCGTTGTACGAACTCTTCATGAACCCAAATCCTCCGAGGATCGTCGCTTCATGTCTTCCGTAACCATGCGTGATCTTGCGTCACTGTAGGACTAAAAAACATATCACACCTATGCCATTCGCGCTCAAACATGAACCTTAAAAAAAGTTAAGGGACAGCATGAAAAATTGCTGCCCCTCACGAAAACCTTCAATAAATTATTTCACTGATCGCTTCTAGAACATGTTCCACAAAAACTGGTTATACACTTCGTGGTGATACTGCACTTCCGGAACCTTCACGAACGTCCCCAGTTGCCGCGAACAACGATCCGCCGCAGCCTCCTTCAAATCCACATATCTTCCTTTGACATCCTCGCCCAATAACTTCGTGGCCCAATCCGATTTCCGGAAATGGTCAATCGCGGTATAAATGTTGTCCGGCAAATACCGCTCCGCCTGCCGCAAATTCTTGATCTTTGCCGTGTCGCCATCGAGTCCGGACCTGAAAATCGAATACATCACCAGATAAGGATTGGCGTCCGGTGCGACCGAACGGACTTCCACGCGCGAACTCTTCTCATTCCCGATCGGAATTCGAATCATCGACCCGCGATCCACTGGCGAAGCCTTGATCTGGTTCGGCGCTTCAAAGTGTGGATCCAGCCGCCGGTAAGCATTCACGCTGGCATTCAAGAGCAAACAAATATCGTTTCCGTGCGTCAAAATGCGATCCACGAACGCCCATCCAAACTTGCTGAGTTTTTCCTCGCCCTTCGGATCCCAGAAAATATTCTTGGTGCCCTTGCTGATGGAAACGTTAGTGTGCATGCCGTTTCCATTCACGCCCACCACCGGCTTCGGCAAAAAGCTAGCCGTCATTCCCATACCCGTAGCCACCTGACGGCAAATCAATTTGTAGAGTTGAATCTGGTCTGCAGCCGCCACCACTTCGCCGTAGCCATAATTAATTTCGAACTGTGAAGGCGCAACCTCGGGGTGATCCTTCTCATTTTGGAATCCCATGGCGCGCTGTACTTCCGCAGTCGTATCAATAAACGTGCGCAGCGGATCGCCCGGCAGCGAATGGTAATAGCCGCCGGTATTCACGTATTCGAATTTGCCAGTTTCGTGATACCGCGCCTCAGCATCCGCGCCATTAAATAAAAACCCCTCAATTTCGTTCGCGGCGTTCAGCGTGTAGCCGTCCGTTTTGTGAAGTTCGTTCGCGTAGCCCTTGAGCACCCCGCGAATATCCGCGCTGTACGGCGAGCCGTCTTTATCAATCACCTCGCCGAACACCAGCACCTTGCCCGCGCCAAAAATATCCGATGGCCCCCAATAAAAAGAGCCCCAATCCATCGCCAAACGCAAATCGCTCTCGCGCTGCGCCGTAAATCCGCGAATCGACGAACCGTCAAACGTCAGGTTGTCCCAGCTCTTGATCAAAAATTTCTTGTCGTAGTCCAGCATGTGCAGCCGGCCTTCCAGGTCGCTGAACAGAACCGTAACCGCCTTGATTCGCTTTTCATCGGTCAGATACTTGATGCGCTCTTCCTGGATTTTGTGAGGCGCCACGCGCGCCTTGCGTTGCTCTTTCGCCTTCAGATTCATTTCCTCGAGTTCGTCATAGGAATGAGTCAGAAAATTGCGCAGCTCGTTGGGCATGATGCTCCTTGAAAAGGGAATTGTAAGGAAATTGGCGTGGCTATTTGCGTTGGCGGCGTTCCTGCCTCGGCGTTAGGGTAATCCCGGTCGTCGCCACCGTCAAAACAGAAAATCCAAATCATCAAATCGAAATATTTAATGATCACTGTTCGTTTCTAAATATAAACAACCCGGCCATCAGTCGTAATACTCCTGTCCCAAGTGCGTTATCAAATCTTCGCCCATCATCCAGCGCAACGTATTTTTCAATTTCATCGACTGAATGAACAAATCGTGCTCCGGGTAAAGCCCCGGCGCGGTCATCGGCGACTTGAAATAAAAACTCAGCCACTCTTGAATTCCGCGCATCCCTGCCCGCTGCGCCAGATCCAGAAACAATACTAAATCCAGCACAATCGGAGCCGCCAGAATCGAATCGCGGCACAAAAAATCCACCTTGATCTGCATCGGGTAACCCAGCCACCCGAAAATATCTATATTGTCCCAGCCCTCTTTATTGTCCCCGCGCGGCGGATAGTAGTTGATGCGCACCTTGTGATGCATCTTTCCGTAAAGCTGCGGATAAAGTGCCGGCTGCAAAATATATTCAAGCGCACCCAGCTTCGATTCTTCCTTGGTTTTGAACGAGCCCGGATCTTCCAGCACCTCTCCATCGCGATTTCCCAGAATGTTGGTGGAGAACCACCCATCCAGCCCCAGCATCCGCGCTTTAAAAGCCGGCGCCAGAACCGTCTTAATCAGTGTTTGACCGGTCTTGAAATCTTTTCCCGCGATGGTCACATTATTTTTCTGCGCCAGCTTCTGAATCGCCGGAATGTCCACGCTCAAATTAGGCGAACCATTCGCATACGGCACACCGCTCGTTACTGACGCCCATGCATACAGCATGGACGGCGCGATCGACGGGTGATTCGCTTTCATTCCCGCCTCAAACTTCTCCGGCGTGGAATGCACCTCTTCCGGCTTCAAAAACGACTCCGTCGATCCGCACCAGCACGTCACCAGTCGCGAAACGCCCGAAGTCTTGCGAAATTTCTCAATGTCCTCTTTGATCTGCAATGCTAGTTCGTATTTGTTCTTACCCTTTTTAATGTTCGGTCCGTCGATCAGCCTTACGTAGTTGTGATCGAACGCCGCCTTCATGGGCTTAATGGTCGAAAGAAAAGTTTTCACTTTCGCCAGGTCCTGTAGGTTCAACACGCCCGCGTTCGCAGCCGATTCATACGCGTTGTCACTAAAAATATCCCACCCAGCAAACACCAGATCGTTCAATTCGCTCAGCGGCACAAATGACTTGATAGACGGGGTGCGTCCTTCCGTGCGCTTGCCCAGCCGAATAGTCCCCAATTGCGTCAGCGAACCCACCGGGTTCGACTCACCTTTGCGTACCAGCTCCACTCCGGCCATAAATGTAGTGCTCACCGCGCCCATTCCCGGCAGCAACACGCCGAGTTTTCCCTTGGCCGGAGCGATTTTCCCAGGCTTCTTCATGCCTCTCCTTTTAAATTGTCGTTTGCCCTGAGGCAAGCGCGCACAAACCCATCATAAATTGACGTCATTGATTCGAACCGACGCAGCAGGAACGCCTCACTACCCCAAACAAACCAGTAATGATGAGCGAACCGCCCCCGTTTTGCAAATTCAAGCTAATGCGGAGAATTAAATTGGCGTCAAAACCGGTTTTAGCCCGAAGTGGTATGGAACGGTTGCTGCAGATTCAGATACGTTTGCCTGCCTAATCTTTGCCCTCTTGGGCACACCTCGACCCCTCGTTGCCGATAGCAACAATTGTTGTCAAACTTCTCTAAGCGCCCTCAGTTTTGCTCCATCAATTCGTCTGTGCGGTCGGTAGCTTATCCCCCGAGTGCGCTTCCATCGTCATTCCCGTGGTCATCCGCCAATCAACTTCGTTGACGTACACCCCACCCTTCCGCCCTTGAGTATCCTGGAACATCAACAGGTCGCCATCTCTCTGGTACTTCGCCACTTCATAGATATGGTGCGACTTTGTCACCAGCACCGTTGCTGTTTCGCTAGTGTGCCCATTGCTGGGCGGCTGTCCAATGAGGTGCAGCCCCTCTGCGCCTTGGCTTGTGGTACTGGAGTTCTTGTCGACCGCCAGTTGCACCGCGTTTACGTGCGGCGCTGGTTTGTAGCTGCTTGGCCGCGCGTATGAAGCGTATGGTGGACGATCCGGATGACTTACTTGCGCCAGGGTTCGCGGCACCACGATGTCATCCATCAAGCGAAGTTCCAGTGGCTCCTCTCCCTTTAACGTCGGCCTCGGCCCGCGGAACGGCAGACTCACCACTTTCCAAGGCCACAGTGGCGGAATCATCCACTCCACGACATCCCGTTTAGGGTGACCTTTGCCATCGATCGCGCCTTGCTTGTCCACCTTGTAGCCGCGAGCCAGGATCACCTTTGCCGGAACTGGCAGGTCCCCGCTCGGCAGGATCACCCGGTCAAACGTAATCCTCAGGTAGCCCTTTCCCACGAAATGTCCCGGCTCCTGATCCGCTTCCAAGTGTCCTCCCAGCATGCTGCCTCTCGGGAACAGCGGTTTGCCGAACTGCTGCATGGTTCTCAAGTGGCACAACACCGGGTCACCGACTGCGGCCGTCGCCGAAGAGAAATTCGGCTCGTCCAACGTACATTGCAGCAACGTACCGGCTGGCACCAACTGATCCTGTGCATGGATCGCTGGTACCCACACCAGTAGCGCCGCCACACTCACCAAAACGCCAATGAGTCGTCTCATGTTCATCCTCCAAACTGTCTTTATCTATTAACGGCTAGTGGAACTAGCCGCTTTCACCGGCAAGCACACTGGAAGCTCCTGATGGACACACCCATGTGCCACCCGTGGTTGCGAAACCTCAACCCAGGGGTCTCGAAGAAGTTGCTAGGCCCCGATGATTTTTCTTTTCGTAGGCGATCTTGCGGATCACTCTACCTGTGCGGCGAAGTCCGACAAGGATTCTGGCGCTGTGTTGACAGTCTCACTGATCCCTCGTTACACTCCGACACATTCGGGCCAAACGCTCGGGGTCTGTTGCACGGTCCCTAGCGAGTCCCGCCGATGTTAGTCACATCATTGAAAGAAAGAGGTATCGAGCCATGAAGAACATCGTTCTCGTCCACGGTGGCTTTGTGGACGGCGCGGGCTGGGAGGGCGTCTACAAGATCCTCAAGCGAGACGGCTACAGCGTCAGCATCGTCCAGAATCCCACGATATCGTTGGAGGACGACGTAGCAGTTACCAAGCGAACTCTTGCAACGCAGGACGGACCTACAATCCTAGTTGGCCATTCCTACGGGGGAGCGGTAATCACGGAAGCCGGAAACCATCCAAAAGTTTCAGCCCTCGTATACATCGCCGCCTTCGCTCCAGACAAGGGCGAGTCCGTGGGGTCGCTTATTAAAGATCCGCTGCCCGGCGCGCCCGTACCCCCGATACTGCCCCCGCAAGACGGCTTTTTGGTCCTCGACAAGGCGAAGTTTCCCGCTTCTTTCGCAGCCGATGTGGACCCGGAAAAAGCCGCGTTCATGGCTGACTCCCAAGTTCCGTGGGGCATGGGAGCTATTAGCGGCGCGATCAGCGAACCAGCGTGGAGGACTAAGCCGAGTTGGTACCTGGTCACCACCGAGGACAAGATGATTCCACCTGACGCCCAACGGGCCATGTCCAAGCGCGCGGGTGCCACGGTCGTCGAGGTCAAGGGAAGCCACGCCATCTACGTATCGCAGCCAAAAGTCGTCGCAGATCTTATAGAACAGGCTGCGACCAAGGCAAAGGCCGCCACCGCTTAAGCAGGAACGTACGATAACCGAATCACGTCATCCGCGATTAAATCGCTGGCCACCAGGTGGAGCGGCGGACGGGGGCCGGCGAAGAATGGCTGGCCACCGCCAAGCACCACGGGGCGAAGGTAGAGTCGATACTCATCGATAAGACTAGCCTCGCTCAGGCTTTGCGCCAAGACTGGTCCGGCAACGTGAATCTCGCCAGCCAGCCTTCAGCCTGCGTATCATCTTTTGGAAGTCACCTGCGATCAGCGTGGCGTTGGGGCCAACGGACTTGAGGGAATGGGACACGACCCACTTCGGCTGGCTCCGCCACACCACCGCGAAGTCGCGGTCCTCCGCGTCCCAATCTGGAAGATCTTCGTCCCAATAACGCATGATCTCGTAAGTGCGGCGTCCGTAGATGAGGCCCGTCAGGCCACGCATCTCCTCGAGGAAGTGACGGGAGACCGCGGGTGCAGGCGGCCCAAGCTTCATGTGGTCGACGTAGCC